>JBHJNC010000296.1:0-2892 GCA_048497675.1 Gimesia maris | reverse complement strand
ATTCCCGGCAGGCAGACGCAGCCTGACTATCGACAGCTTGTCGGCAGCTGGGGCCGGCTGGATGGGGATTATGTTCTTTGCATCTCCAGTATCAATTCGGATGGAACGGTGCAAGCCGGTTATTTCAATCCCAATCCTATTCATGTCGCACAAGCCAATGTCCGCTTGCAGAATAAGGTAATTCGATTGTTTATTGAACTGCGCGATGTGGGTTATCCGGGTTCCAGATATGAGCTAACCTACAATGCAAATCAAGATATGCTTGAAGGTGTGTATTTCCAGGCACAGATACAGCAATCGTATAACGTGTTTTTTCAAAGATTGAAATAAACTTTTTTAGGAGAAAACGTATGAAAAAAGGATTCAGTCGTTTCAAAGCGTGGGCCTCGCTCAGTGTGGGGACAGCGGCAGCTCTGGGAGCTGGGGTCATTGCCTCCTTGCCGGTGAGTGCAAGAGAGGCGTCTGGCGCGGGTAATGAGCGTGCGGGCGACTCCAAAGATCGAACCCATCTGCCGATGCCAAATACGATTCAGCCGCGTCAGATGACTTATGACGCCAAAGATCCGGATACGAAATATCCGCCGATTGAGCAGCTTCGCCCTCCGAAAGGCGCTCCCAATGTACTGCTGATTTTGATTGATGACGCGGGTTTTGGTTCGTCTAGCGCATTTGGCGGGCCGTGCAATACGCCGACGGCGGAAAAACTGGCGGCTAGGGGGTTGAAATATAACCGTTTTCACACCGCCGCCCTATCATCCCCGACGCGGCAGGCTCTGCTGACAGGTCGCAACCATCACTCGCTTGGTATGGGCAACATCACCGAAATGGCCAGCGGCGCTCCAGGATACAGTTCCATTCGTCCCAACTCAAAAGCTCCAGTCGCTCAGATACTCAAACTGAACGGCTACTCGACCGCCCAGTTTGGCAAGTGCCACGAAGTCCCCGTCTGGCAGACCAGCCCGGCAGGCCCGTTTGACGCATGGCCCACAGGGGGCGGCGGATTCGAGTATTTCTACGGCTTTATCGGCGGCGAGGCCAATCAATGGTATCCAACGCTTTTTGAGGGAACCATCCCCGTGGAAATCAAAAAAACTCCCGAAGAAGGCTATCATCTTCTGGATGACATGACCAGCAAAGCGACGAAATGGATCGGCCAGCAGAAGGCACTGACGCCCGACAAGCCGTTCTTTATCTATTTCGCGCCGGGGGCGACCCATGCGCCGCATCATGTGCCGAAAGAATGGGCGGATAAATATAAAGGCAAATTTGATCAGGGCTGGGATAAGCTGCGTGAGGAAACCTTTGCCCGGCAGAAAAAATTAGGTGTTATCCCTCAGGATTGCCAGTTGACTCCGCGTCCGGAGGAAATCCCCGCCTGGGATAAAATGCCCGAGGCGATGAAACCGGTTTTGCGGCGGCAGATGGAAGTGTATGCAGGCTTTATGGAGTACACGGACTACCAGGTCGGCCGTATTGTGGATTCGCTGGAAAAGCTGGGCATCCTGGATGACACGCTGATTTACTACATCATCGGCGATAACGGCGCATCGGCGGAAGGTACGATTAATGGCGCATATAACGAGATGGCCAATTTTAATGGGCTGGCAGCATTGGAAACCCCAGAATTTCTGATGCAGCGGATAGACAAGCTTGGTGGACCGGAGTCTTACAATCATTACGCCGTTGGCTGGGCGCATGCGATGGATACGCCTTATCAGTGGACCAAACAGGTTGCTTCACACTGGGGCGGGACGCGTAATGGAACGATTGTCCACTGGCCCAACGGTATCCGGGCAAAAGGCGAAGTGCGTTCTCAGTTTCATCATGTCATTGATGTTGCGCCGACCATTCTGGATGCAGCCGGCCTTCCTGAGCCATTTTCCGTTGATGGCATTCAGCAAAGTCCAATGGAGGGCGTTAGTATGCGGTACTCGTTTGATGATTCCGGCGCAGCAGAACGCCATCTGACGCAGTATTTCGAAATCTTCGGCAACCGCGGCATCTATCACAAGGGCTGGACGGCGGTTACCAAGCACCGAACGCCGTGGCATTTGATTGGCGCAGAGATGGTAGCCTTTGATGAGGATGTCTGGGAACTTTACTCTGATGCGGACTGGACCCAGTCCAATAACCTTGCTAAACAGATGCCGGATAAGCTTCGTGAAATGCAGCGGCTGTTTGTGATTGAAGCAGCACGTTATAACGCACTTCCGCTGGACGACCGCACGGGGGAACGGATGAACTCGGATACCGCCGGGCGGCCGACGCTGATTCGCGGCAAAACCCAGCTTCTTTTTGGCGGGATGGGACGACTGAGTGAAAATTGTGTCTTGAATCTCAAGAATAAATCTCATACCATTACCGCAGAGATTGATGTGCCCTCCTCTGGCGCCAACGGGGTTATTGTTGCCCAGGGAGCCAACATTGGAGGCTGGACGCTTTATGCCAAAGACAACAAGCTGAAATATTGTTACAATGTTGCCGGTGTCAATCATTATTTCGTCGAATCCGAAACCGCACTGCCTGCGGGCAAACACCAGGTGCGTATGGAATTTGCATACGCCGGAGGCGGACTTGGCAAAGGCGGCAAGGTAACGCTGTTTGTGGATGGCAAACAAGCCGGCCAGGGAACGGTCCCGATGACCCAGGCGATGGTTTTTTCCGCCGATGACGGCTGCGACGTAGGTGAAGATTCCGGCGCTCCGGTCTCCCCGGATTACGGTCCGGTTGGCAACGGCTTTAACGGTGATGTTGCAGGGGTGCTGCTTTCGATTGTGGATGACCCCAATAATTCATCGCACATGGTTGCGCCGGAAGAAGCGGTTCGGACTGCATTCGGTCGGGAGTAGCATGGATTGCAAAGTCCGAAGTTGCTGTTATAATAGAGTCCGA
>JBHJNC010000295.1:0-3222 GCA_048497675.1 Gimesia maris | reverse complement strand
GCCGTTGATTTTGATGTCCATCTGGATGGCCGTGATTCCGTCTTTTGTGCCCGCGACCTTGAAATCCATATCGCCAAAGTGATCCTCATCGCCGATAATGTCCGTCAGCAGTTCATAGCGGTCGCCTTCACTGACCAGCCCGATAGAGATACCCGCAACCGGCAATTCCATCGGCACACCGGCGTCCATCATCGCCAGACATCCGCCGCACACCGAGGCCATTGAGCTTGAGCCATTGGATTCGGTAATATCGGAGTTAATTTTAATGGTATATGGGAATTTTTCTTTTTCTGGCTTAAGCTGCTCTAAAGCCTTTTCCGCCAGGGCGCCGTGACCGATTTCACGACGGCCGGGGCCGCGAAGGGGCTTAACTTCACCCACCGAGAACGGCGGGAAGTTGTAATGCAGCATAAAGTCCTGTCCGTACTCCGGAACCAAACCGTCAACCAGCTGCTCATCCCGGCCGGTGCCGAGTGTACAGGACACCAGAGCCTGAGTTTCGCCGCGGGTAAACAGGGCCGAACCATGGGAACGCGGCAGAACACCCACTTGGCAGTAAATCGGACGAATTTCATCGTATTTCCTGCTATCCGGACGACGCCCCTCCAGCAGCAGTTTGCGAACCGCATTGCGCTGGATGATTTCCAGTATTCGTGTCAGCTGAACACCCGTACAGCGGGACTCAGCGCCTTCGGCAGCTTTGCAGTATTTTTCCACCAGCGGATCGATAATCGCGTTTAGAGCATCCTTGCGTTCGGCCTTGCCAATAATCTTGTAGGCCTCACAGAACGCCGAAAAGCAGTTCTGGTTGATTTCATCAATCAGAGCCTTCTCAAGCTCAAAAACCTCGACTTCTTTGGCAACACCGCACTGGGCGACCAATTCATCAATCAAATCGCAAACCTGGCCGATAGCCTTGTGGCCTTCCTGTACGGCTGCAGCAGCAACGTCTTCGGATACCTGCTTGGCATCGACTTCAATCATATTAATTGCATCGCGGCGGCCGCCGAGAATCAAATTCATATCGCTTTTTTCAACCTGACTGTAGGTCGGCAGCAGAATAAACTGGCCGTCAACCCGGCTGACCCGTACCGCTCCCAGAGGTCCCTGGAACGGAATCTTGCTGATGCACAGGGCAGCGCTGGAGGCAATCATGGCCAGCACATCCGGATCGTTGTCCGTGTCGGCGCTGATCACCTGAACCATAATCTGGACTTCGTTGAAATATCCATCCAGAAACAACGGACGAATCGGCCGGTCAATCATACGGGCGGTTAAGACTTCTTTTTGTGAAGGACGCCCTTCGCGCTTCATAAAACCGCCGGGAAACTTACCGGCAGCACTGTATTTTTCGCGATAATCAACACTCAACGGGAAATAATCGATTTCATCTTTGGGAGCGGACGCAACGCAAACCGTCGATAATACCATCGTCTCGCCACATGAAGCAACAACCGCACCATGGGCCTGACGAGCTATCCGACCGGTTTCCAGAGTAATAATTTTGCCGCCAATTTCTTTTTGGACTTTGAATACCTTAAACATAGAAAACCTTCTTTCGTATGGCTTTTATTTTATATCTACAACGTCGCCTTTATAAAACCAAAATAACTCTGCGCAACGTTGGCGTACTATGACCAACCGAGATTTATTTACGAAGTCCCAGCTTGGAAATAATTTGACGATACCGCTCTATGTCTTTGTTGCGAAGATACTTAAGTAAAGACGTACGGGTACCTACCATCTTCAGAAGCCCTCTACGCGAGGAATGATCCTTGGGGTGTGCCTTAAAATGATCCGTAAGTTCGTTGATCCGACCGGTCAAAAGTGCAATCTGCACTTCCGGCGAACCGGTATCCTTGCCGGTTTTTTTGTGTTCCTCAATGATTTGCTGCTTTTTGTCTTTGGTAATCATACTTCTTAAAATACCTTTCAATTACAACCGAGCCGCCCTATGCAGCCCTTTTCATTCTTTTTCTATTCAACAAGCCGGCTATTATAATGTAAGTTGCCTAATTTGCAATCCTTTTTTGCTAACAAAATACGGACATCAAAGACCGATAATCTTATTTTTCCACAAGCCCAACCCGCATAGCTTATCGGACTAAGCTGGCATAAAAATGTTTAATGTTCCCTGTTTCACATCAATATCCGTAGTTATCCCTCCCCTTGGATTTGACCGATACATGAATGTTATATAAGTTTTATTGGTATTATCGACTTGACAATGCGGAAATTGCGGCAAAACAGATTAGCCAAATGAGCAAAAAAGCATACATCATATGGGCGATATTCCTCGCTGTCCCAGGGGCAGTGGGGCTCTGGGCTACGCATGCCCGCCAAGCCACGCTCTCTGAGCAGGTTCAGCGGTGGCGTTCCCAAGTCCAGGATGGCACTGACGATTATCTGAACAGCTACCAGAAATGGAGCGCGCTGTCCAACGAACAAAAGGTGGATAACCCGTGGGGCAAGGGGATTTACGGCGGCGAGTCCATCCAAAAGCAATTACAGCACGACCAGAGCAAGCGTCTTGCCGTCGATATCGCAGAACTGGCCTCCGGCGAAAAAACGCTGCCGAGCGAATTGGCGGATGTTCTTTATGGGCTCGGATGGGAACAGCAGATCGAGCAATATAAAAGTTCGATAGAAATCCAGGAATTGGTTCGCATTTGCTCACTGATCTGTCTTACCGGCGGGATCGTGGTATTCATCATTACTCTCTTTGCTTCCGCTGCCGGGGCATTTATTCAGCGTATCCGTGAACGTCGAACCCCCAAAGAGGTCCCGGCTGAACTGCCCGAAGAAACCAAACCCAAATGCGCCGAACCTCTCAAGCCCCGCCAATGCAGTTCCATCGAAACGACGACTGAGATACAACCGCCCGACAGTCCCGCATCACAAGACCAGCCCGCTGAATCACCTGAACCTCAAACAGAAACCGCATCAGCCTCCCAGCAGACGGCAGAAGGCGGCTACTTCGGATCCCTTCGTTCCGCTCGCAAAACAGCGGGCTTTTCCTCGCATACCCCTCAACCCGCTTACCAGACCTGCAAAACGGAAACCGACGTCCTGGTCAGCAGCGTAGAACCAAGCTCACTGATGACCACCGAGCCGGTATTGAACAGCCTGTCGGAATTAACCGAGGAAGTCTCGGCCATCCGGCAGTTTGCCGCCCGCCAGCAGGACCAGGTTAAGAAACTTCAGGACGGCTACGATTGGATG
>JBHJNC010000294.1:0-1862 GCA_048497675.1 Gimesia maris | reverse complement strand
CCGGTGGCCCCGCCGCCGGTTCCCCGCCGCCCGCCCTGGCCCGCGCCGCCGCCGGGGCGGCCCTGGCGGCGGCCGGGACGAATCACCGGGACTCTGATACCGAATCTCAGCAGATGGATAAGAATAAATCAAATGACTCGTCGGATTCAGTACCGAGTGATGATGAATCATCTTCATCAAAGTCCAGGCCCAATCAGAATCCAGACAGCTCGGCAGATATTCCGGATGAAATCAAAAAATTATTTCCAGAGGGTACCTTTAAGTAATGATTGCCGACCCAAAACATAGAGATTCTCGTGGTTTGCGGGGTTTTTCATTGGTTGAACTCCTGACAGTGCTGGTGCTGTCGGCGATGATACTATCGGCAGTAATTTTAATATTCGGCCGTGTGCGTGCGAGTGCTGCGGCAATCGATGCGACGCTTAATCAATATGGTTTGCCGGAAGAGATACTTCAAAAAATCGCCGAAGATATTGACCGATTGGCTTCGCCGGGGTTTGACGCGACAATCAGTCTTCAAAATAAAATTGATAATGGATACAATTCAGCACAATTGGTGATTGAAAATAAATACTATGGAAGCGGCACATCTCCCAAAGCGGATGTGTATGAGCGGGTTGTCTGGCAATCGCGGTATGATCCGGAAACAGACCGATTGATTTTATACCGCGCACACAGCGGTGTTAATCTGGAAGACAATGTCGTCAATAAATTGGTTTTGGATCCGGCAACCGAAGAGGGCAAATTAGAGCAGTATATGTCCCAGGCGTTTGTTCCGATTTGTACGGGACTGACGCATTTTTATATCGGGGCATTAACCGGGGCAGAAGAACCTCAGGTGGCCTGGACGGATACGAAAATGCCGAGCGGGATTCTGCTGAGCGTCTCGTTCACCCCCTTGGTTCAGCTTGAAGATGGCTCCTTTTATCTGCCGGAACAATCAGTGGCATTTCGCGCTGTTGCTATAGATCGCACGCGAGCCATTACGTATAAATTTGTTCCCAAAACATTTACCGCCGAACCGAATGAGCTGGATTCGGCTAAAGACCCGAATGATTCCAATGATGTATCCGCGCAAAGTCCTAAACCCGAGGATGCTGCACCTCAACTGCCTGCGCGGCCTCAGACGCCTTCGAGAAAATAATGTCAGATCAAACCATACAATTTAGAAGAAATAACGGTCGCGGCATCGCTTTGGCGATTACCCTGGTAGTGCTGGTATCGCTGGCGGTGATAACGACGATTCTTGCACTGCGTGTTTCTCAGGTTTCTCAGCGGCAGCAATATATTATGGATTATCAGAAAGCCCGCTATGGCGCGGATTCGGCCTTGAAATATATTTTTAGTGTTTTGCCGGAAACCAAGACGGACTATGCTGACCGCAGCGATGCGGCGGATTTTTCGGATTTGTTTTGGCTGAATAAACCGGATTATCTAAAGTACCTTACTGCGTGGGCTCAGACCGCTACCCCGGAGCAGCTGGAAAAATATCTGAAGCCTTCAGAAGACCAGGACCAGTCCGATACAGGCAGTGACTCCATGTTTTCTACGTTCCTCGCCAAAATGACCGGCAGTGACAGCAATGATGCCAATGATGCCAATGAGCCTAATCAGCCCGCTGAGGTAGGTGAATTCATCGATGTTGACCCGAATGACATCGTCGTGCCGGGTCCCTATGGGCCGGCATGGCCGAATGTGGTAGAGCCGATGAAACTGGAGATGGGCGATTGCAAAATCACAATTTCCGTCGAAGATGAAAACGCCAAGCTGCCGCTAAGCTGGCTGGTTACGACTAATATCGATGCCAACAAACAGGCCCGTGCGGCTTTGGATACGTTTGCTGAATGGATGCTGATGGACAG
>JBHJNC010000293.1:0-2183 GCA_048497675.1 Gimesia maris | reverse complement strand
TGTTCCACTGCACGGCTCATTGTACCGCAAACTCCTTGAATAAGACGCGATCAACAAAGGGTTTCCCGTCCTTGAATAAAATACGATTAAACTGCTCGAGCACCTCCTGTTTGATTCGTGTCAGACTGCGTGAACCGCGAACATCTTCCAGGCTTAATCCCGCCAGATATGTCGTCATCCAGTCCTGCAGGATCACCTTTTTTTCATCCAGAAAGACAGCGCCATTAACCGGATCCATCTGATTGCTCATCTCAAGCATCACGGTAACCCGGACAAATCTGGAAACGCCGGGCTCATCGAGATTGGCGACTATCGGGTCCATTTTGTCATAAATCCAGCTTTTCTGGCCGGGCTGGGCGGCTTTAATCGGGTCATAGACTTCCGCCGGAGCGGTCTGGGCCGCGGCATTGGGGTCCGCCGGAGTATCGGCAGAACCCATCAGCTGGGACAACGCGAAACCGCCCGTTGCACCAGCAGCGACGACAATTCCCAAAACCAGCCACACAAAAACCCCGCTCTTTGCGGAAGCCGTTGTCTTTTTATCTGTGTCCGTATTATTTTCTTTTTTTACTTCTTCGTTCGGCATAAATCCTCAAATTACTCCAACAACTGCCAGATTGCTGTTGATTCTATCTTCCTGTTACAATACTCACAAATTCGGGTTCTTTACGATACCGCTTGATTTTATCACGCAGCGTCCGGTCACTGATACCCAGAACACGTGCCGCCTGCGTCTGATTGCCCCGATGACTATCCAACGTGGAAAGAATTACCCGGCGCTCGATTTCATCCAGCGATGCGCCTGCCAGACTCATTGCCTCTGACGGCGGTGATACCTGGGGCTCAAGCCCTTCGGCCAGTTCATCCAGCAGCCAGGGGATTTCCTCAACCGACAAGGAAGGACCCTGGCCCAAAATCATCGCCGAACGAATCATATTGCGCAGCTGGCGGATATTTCCGGGCCAGCAGCAGCTTTCAAACAGCGTCAGGGTTCTGCGTTCGATACCGGTAATGCGGCGGCCCGCCTCGCCGGCGAATTCATTGACAAACAGCCAAATCAAGGCCGGAATGTCGTCTTTGCGGTGACGCAGCGGCGGAACCTGCAGGCGTATTCCGCTAAGCCGATAATACAAGTCGGCACGAAACTGTCCCTGACGGACCAGTTCAGCAATCGGGCGATTGGTCGTGCTGATAATCCGCACATTCACTCGAACGCTTTCGGAGCCGCCGACTCGTTCAAAACACATCTCTTCGATTGCACGCAGCAGCTTGGCCTGAAACGCCGGCGGGGTTTCTGTAATCTCATCGAGCATCAGGGTACCGCCATCGGCCAATTCGAAACGCCCCTTGCGGCAGGACGCCGCACCGGTAAATGCGCCTTTTTCATGGCCGAATAATTCGCTTTCCAGGAGCGATTCGTTCAAAGCCGCACAGTTCACTTTCACAAACGGGCGATTGGCACGCCGACTGGATTCGTGAATCAGCTGAGCCAGCAGCTCTTTACCCGTTCCGCTTTCGCCTTCAATCAAAACCGGCGCCGAGGTCGGAGCAGTCTTTCGGGCCAATTCCACGGTCCGACGAAGTGCGGCGCTATCGCCAACAATGTATTTATTGCGCAAGCCGGAAGAACCAACTTGTTCGAGGGCCATAATCGGGTGATTGGGCACAAAGCGGTCCAAGGCATCGGCAACCAACGCACGATCCATCGGCTTAACAATATATTCGACGAACCCCTCTCTTAGGGCTTTCTGTGCTTTCATCGATGAATCTTCGGAGCCAATCATCACCATCGGCAATTCAGGCTGCTGCTGACGCAGCACATTCAAAACAGAGCCAACGGCCCCCTGATAATACGCAAGAAAATCATCCGACACAAAAACCAGGTTCCAGATGATTTTCTCGGCCAGCATCATCGCCTGCTGGTCATTGACGGCCACCGAACCGCGAATACCGCGCAGAGCCAGTTCTTCGAGCAAGCCGGCCGCCTGACGCGAATCCCGCTCTAACACCAGCACATTAAAGAACATATTTTGATTATCGTTTTGCTGCATCCGGTTCGATTCGCCGTTTTAATTCTTCATCATTTTTCTTGAGCCATTCCAGAGAACGCTTCTGGACCATCGCTGCCTCTGCCCCTGGATTATTGGGGTATTCGAAAAGCAGTCTGGCATAGAGAGCGACCG
>JBHJNC010000292.1:0-13682 GCA_048497675.1 Gimesia maris | reverse complement strand
CAGCCCAGATCGTCAAGAGGCCTCCGACGAACGTAATGGCGCCGGTGTTCAGATTGGAAATATAACTGCCTGTAATTTCGTCAATCTTTGCAGCCAGCGTAATCTTCGGCGCACCGGGGACATCAGCGTCAGACGAATATTCAATTTTAGTCAAGTTCGCCTGCTCATAAATAAGCTGCTTGACTTTATCACCCATAGCCTTCGATGCCGGAAACATCTGAAAAACCATTAGCATTACTATCGCCAGCGGCACGACGCCAAAGATCGTATGATATGCCAGTGCCGCGGCCTGCGTGCCGCAGCGGTTGATAACTACAAGCCGCACACAATGCCAGAGGATGCGAAAAAATAATACGATTCTGTTTTTCTCTTCAGCCGAGTCGGGAGACCAAAACGACCACTTTTCCAGCAATGTTCTCTTGATTTTCATAACCTCCGGCGAAGAATTCTGTTCGTTCATTTTTTGGGGCCTTTCAAAACGCCTTCAAGCAATTCAAAGCCTTTTTCGACCGCTTCTTTGGTCTTTTCATCTTTAACTGGAATTTGCTCACTGATATTACTCAAGACCAGTCTGGATACATCCAGCTTGGGACTATCCAGGGTATTAGTCAGCGGGAGCGTTACCGTTTTTCCATTCATCGGCACATCGACATCCATCTTCAAAGCTTTATCTTCCAATCCGATTTTGCCGCGGAAATGCAGTCCGAAATCCTTGCCGAACATCACCGGCATATCATTGTATTCAACCAGCCCATTCTTGACCGTAAAGGGACTCGATGGAATCGAAAACAGATTCATACCGTCTTTTTTCAACGCCGCACTGATAATACCCAGCAACGGACTGTTGGCCTTGACATCCATCAAACCAATGTTTCCGGCAATATCAATGTCTTTGACATTGCCCCCGCCCAGAGGCATCGCAAGCGTCGTACAGGATAAATTCGCCGTACCGCTGATTCCAGAACCCTTGGCAAAAATCGGGTTGAGGTATTGCAGCAGATTGGCACTGATCACATCGTCAATCTTAACATTTTCAACAATCGTCATGGGCTTGCGAAGCGTCAGCTTCATCGGCTCAGAGGCCAGATTGACATCACCGGAAAACCGCAGCTTGCCATCATTGACATTGGCATCAGGGATATCGATTGCGGCCAGACCCTGCTTGACATTCAGTTTTAGTTCCGTCGGCCCGAATTTTAAACCCTTAAAATCGGCGGATTGGAAGCCTAAGGCCGCATCCGCATCCAGATTGGCCTTCAATTTTTCAGGCTGTGCAGTCGGATAGGTACTGGCAAAGCTTATCTTATCATTCCGCTTGCCATCAACCTGCAAGCCCTGGGGCAAGAAAGGCTTAGCCATCGCCGTCAGATCTTTCCAGTCATACTCGGCTTGGACATCGCCGGCAAGCGCCGTCATTTCCTTCTGCGGCTTCTGCGAGATATTCCCTTTAAATCGCATTACAGAAGCCGCCTTTTTGCCTTCCAAATTAAATGCTGCCGTCAAGGCCTTAGTCGTTGGGTTGACAGCGCCATCGGCAATCAGCGTCAGGGCATCCTGCGTAAACGGCGTCTGGCCTTTCTGGCCGACAATCAGATTTTTAATTTCGGTCTTGTCTGTAACGAATCGAATATCCGACCCTTCCGGCGTAATTGACAGCGTCGAACGCAAATCACCGCCCACAGTCAAATCTTTCGGCAGGCTCTCTGCGGCAAAAACCTTAGCCAGATTCAACGCCTTTTGCAGATTCAGTGCAATATCGGCCTTGGCGGAAAGCTGCGTCATCTTCTGCGGATCCAGCGGCAACGACACATCCTTAACCGCGATTTGCCCCGCATCCAATACCACGTCCACCGAAGATGCTTTTACCAGTTTTGCAGCCCCATCTTGTGTAACATCATACGTAATCTTTAGCGGCATCGGAGGCAATTTCATATCGCCTTTGACAACCGCCAGATTCTCAAAATCAGCCGTTCCGGCCGCGGCAATAAATTGTTCTTTTATATTGACCGAACCAGCCGCATTCAGCATCCCAGCCAATTTATATCCAGCCATATCAGTAAATTGAGCCGCCACAGCCTGCACGCCCGCCAAATCGGCTTTAGCCTGATACGTCAGAGACTGCAAGTCACCTTTGCATGAAACATTACAGAAAGACGAATCGACATTCAAATTGTCAATCCGAAATCCCTTGTCAGTCATCGCTGCCAGAGCATTGATTTTAACCGGCTTTTCAAGCGTGGTCGTTTTACCGTCGGCGGTCTGCTTGAAGTTCTCGATCACCGCATCGGCGGCAATCTTCTCAAACTGCCCATCAACCAGCTTGACATCGGCTTTGGCATTGATAAGGCCGGCAATATCCATGGTTTGACCCGCCAAAACCAGCAGCGGCTTGAAATCCTCCAGTTTGATATTGACCAGTTCAAGCTGAGCGTTCCCGCTGGTTCCTTTAAGTCCGAATCCCTCGGCCGGGTTCACTGTCGCAACGGCCTTCACATCGCCCGGCTCGCTTAACCCTGCAACCGCCAGCGCAAAATTCAGGGTTGAAGCCTGCCCGGCCGGATTGATATCAACTTTGGTGGAAATATTTTTAAATTCCAGTTTCTGCGGCGGCTGTGCCGTCGTAATTACCGCACTGCCCTCCCTTAATTCCAATCCCAGTTTTTCCAAGGGCAATGCCGCAGCCTGACGTTCCTTGTGATCTTTTTTAGGTTCTTCCTTAACGACAGATACTGGCTTTTCAAGGGCAGGTTTAACCACAATCTCCACTTTAGGCTTATCAATCAATCCATCGCTCAGATTGATCTGGCCCTTGATCAGCGAGGAGATTTTGGGGTTAAGCCGTATCTCATCGACACTGACTGCAGTGGTGCCGGCGTTATCTTTGTACCGGACGCCCTTAAGCTGAAGCCCGGAAAACCATCCCAGAGACAGGGTTTCAATTTCAACCTTGCCGTCAACCGCCTGATTGACCTTACCTAAGATAAATTCTTTACCCGCAGACGTAGATACAATTGTCGGCAGTATCGCGATTAAAATCAGCAGTGTGAGAACAATTCCGCCCGCTGCCCATAAAATCTTTTTAAGAAGTGATTTTTTCTTTGGTGTTTTTTTTTCGAATTGAACTTGCTTGGCTTCCATAAATGCCTCCGCTTTTCTTCCCTGTAACGCAGGTAATACTGTTTCGTTTTCTACCAACTCAAAATAAACGGCGCAGCGGAATTACCGCTGCGCCTTCGTTTAGCCATTCATAATCTCATCTGATTTGGACTTGATTAGATGGTCGATCTGGTCGGTATATTTCTTGGCCAGATCGTCGCATTCCTTTTTGCCTTTATCACGATCATCTTCCGTGATGGCTTTGGCCTTTTCTTCGTCTTCGAGCTGCTTGATCGCATCACGCCGAATATTGCGGACACTGACCTTATGACGTTCACCAAGCTGTTTGACCTGGCTGACAATCTGCTTGCGGCGTTCTTCGCTCAGCGGCGGGATATTCAGACGAATCATCTTCCCGTCGACAATCGGAGCCAAACTCAGTTCGCTGGATTTAATCGCCTTTTCGATATCTTTCAGACATCCGGCGTCAAACGGCTTAATCACCAGCGAGGTGGGCTCCGGGCAGGCGATTGCCGCCAGCTGTTTCAGCTGCGTCGGAGTGCCGTAATACTCAACCATCAGATGTTCGACCAGGCCCGGCGCGGCACGCCCCGTGCGAATCGAGCGAAATTCATTCTTCAAGACGTCAATCGTCTTTTCCATATTCTTTTCATGACCGGCAATAATTGATTTTGCAGACATAAGCTATTACTCCATGATGAACAGTTCATCTTTTTTTTAATATCGCGAAAACTTATTCGCTGATCAGCGTCCCGACCTTTTCGCCGCGAAACGCTCGAGTTACATTTCCTTCAACAAAGATATTCAGAACCACAATCGGTATTTTGTTTTCCCAACACAAACTGACCGCCGCGGGATCCATCACTTTAAGATTTTTCTGAAGCACCTCGTGGTATGTCAGCTTTTCGATCATCTTGGCATCAGGATTTTTCTTAGGGTCATCCGTATAAACCCCATCGACCTTGGTAGCTTTGATCATCAGGTCGGCGCCGATTTCCGATGCCCGCAATGCCGCACAGGTATCCGTCGAAAAGAATGGGTTGCCCGTCCCGCCGGCCAAAATCGTCACCCGGCCTTTTTCCAAATGCCGAATCGCCCTGCGGCGGATAAACGGCTCGCAGATTTGGGATACTTCAATCGCACTGCAAACCCGTGTCGGCTGTCCCATTTTCTCCAGTGTTTCCTGCAGGGCACAGGAATTAATTACTGTCGCCAGCATCCCCATATAATCAGCGGTCGTGCGGGGAATATGGCTTTTTTCCGAAAAGCTCGCCCCCCGCAGAAAATTTCCGCCGCCGGTAACAATAGCAACTTGAGGCCCAAGCTTGCAGATCCGCGTAATCCGTTCCGCAATGGACTCCAGTGCCTCTCCATCAATTCCAAATCCGCCCGGCTTGCAGAAACTTTCGCCGGACAGCTTTAACAATACCCGCTTATATTGGCTTATCATACTCATGAGGTTCCATCCTAATCGTTGTTTCAATAAAAAAGGCAACGTTTCCGTTGCCTGATTATACCACAGTCTTTAGCCGATTTCAAACCGGACAAAACGTTTTATTTTTGCCGTCCCGCCGGCAGCCTTGGCAGCCGCTGTCAGGGCCTCCGACACAGTCTTGGTGTCGTCTTTGACGAACGGCTGGTCCACAAGGCAGTTATCCTTGAAAAACTTCGCCATTTTGCCGTCTACGATCTTTTCGACCATATTAGCCGGCTTATCTTTAACCTGTTCGGCAGCAATTTCACGTTCCCGAGCGACAACCGCCGGATCAACCGATTCCCGATTCAAACCAACCGGATTGATTGCGGTTACGTGCATCGAAATCTCATTGGCAATCGTTTTTAAAGCATTAGCAACGGCATCGCTGGACGCTTCGATTTCAACCATCGTAGCCACTTTGCTGTTAAAATGCACATAATTGCCGATCACACCCGGCCCCGAAAATTTATAACGAATGTAGTTGCCAACCTGTGTCTTTTCGCCGGTCTTGCTGACCAATTCGGTCATCAGGTCGCTGAACTTCTTACCGCCAACGGTACAGTCCATCAGGGCTTCGGCTCCGCTGTCGGCCGCAACCGTCAACGCGCATTGAGCCAGTGTTTCACAGGCGGCTTTGAAATCGTCGTTATTGGACACAAAATCGGTCTCACAGCACAGGGTTGCCAGGGCAACCGTCTTGCCGTCGGCGCTGACCGCTCGAACCACGCGGCCTTCAGAGGTTTCCTTATCGGCGCGTTTGGCCAAAGTCGCAAGACCTTTCTTGCGAAGCAAGTCCAACGCCTTGTCCATATCGCCATTGGTTTCTTCCAGGGCTTTCTTGCAGTCCATCATACCCTGACCGCTGAGTTTGCGCAACTTCATTACCACTGAAGCGGATATTTCTGTCATTATACTATCTCCTGCCAGCCCACAGGGCTGATTAATATTGATGTTATTGTTCACTTCACCAGTGTTACTGGGCGTCAGCTGTTTCGGCGGCTTCGGCTTCCGATGGCTTGCCTTCACCGGCACTGGCCAGAACCTGGCGGCGGGTACGCGTACGAGCCGGACGGGCTTGAGCGACTTGCTCTTCGGGCTTAACCAGTGTCTTGCCTTCAACGGTAGCCTGAGCAAGCTCATTCATAATAATTTCAATAGCCTTCAGCGAATCGTCATTAGCCGGAATAGCCACATCCACATTATCCGGGTCCGCATCAGTATCGATGACACCAATCGTCACGATACCCAGCTTGCGGGCTTCACGCAAAGCGATATACTCCTTACGGGCATCGACAACCACCACAACACCCGGAACGCGGTTCATTTTGCGAATACCGCCGAGGTTTTCGGTTACCTTCTTGAGTTCCCGGCGAAGACGTGAACCCTGCTTTTTGCTTTCGGATTCCATCTGGCCGCCGGACAGCATCGTTTCCAGCTCATCCAAACGCTGCACACGAGACCGAATCGTACGGAAGTTGGTCAGCGTACCGCCAAGCCAGCGTTCTGAAACATAATGCATTCCGCAGGTATCAGCGGCAGTCTGCACGGCCTTCTGAGCCTGACGTTTGGTGCCGACAAAAACCACATCTTTGCCGGAAGCCACAACACTCTGAACCACTTTCTTGGCAATCAGGATGCCTTTGAGTGTCTCTTTAACATTGATTACATGGATCATCCCGCGTTTGCCGAAAATATACGGCGCCATCTTGGGATTCCAACGACTTGCGGCATGACCGTAGTGCACGCCCGCACTAATGAGTTCACGGGCCAGTTCCTTATTCACAGAAACTTTACCTCCAAAATTATAAAAATTATATACATTCCATCCGCCACACTGGCAGACAGAGACTAAAAAATGTACTCAAACATTTCTCGTATGTCAAGATTTTTTCAATAAATTAACGATAAAAACAGCTTAAAAATTCATGCTTTTTTAAAAAATACCTGTTTTTTAGTATATATCATTACTTTCTGGACAAACAATAGCTTTATTTACAATCAAATCTTCAAATACCCTTTGAAAAGTAATGCGGCCGTGTTACAATATGAGCACCGAGTTAATAGTAAGAAAGGGCGAAGACCATGAAAGTACGAGTTGAAGAAAGCTGTACCGCATGCGGGCTGTGCGTAGATACCTGTCCAGAAGTGTTTACCATGGGTGATAATCAAGCCGAAGTCCTTGTGGATGCTGTACCTGCGGAATTTGAAGATGCCGTTCAGCAAGCCGCCGACGAATGCCCTGTCGAGGCTATCATTGTTGAATAAGCTGCTGTTGGATTGACAATAATCGTACTGCCGTAACGCCTGCCTGGTCGCTTTTGACATAGCCACTGTGGGGCATTTTGGTATCTCTTGGGCCCGGTAATTCGAAACCGAGCGGAGAAAACGTTGTATCTTCATCAATAAGAATGGTTTACGTCGTTTTCGGTCTTGCCGACATGGGTTGATTTTACTCCGGCATATTACTTGGAATAAATATCTTTTTCCTACCTGCATTTCGCCCTATCGATGGCTATAAATATCTCGCAGGAAGGCCCTGCCGCACAAGAACTTCACTCAAGTCTGCCATACGCTTCTGATCCGGCGGGGAAACTTTTTCAAAATGGTATTTTAAGCCAAGTTCCCGCCATTTCTCTATCCCCATCTGGTGGTACGCAAGAAGCTCGATTTTCTGCAAATTCATTTTTCCCTTAAGAAGCTCTGCCAGGGCAAGCATTTCTTCGGCAGTATCATTGTAGCCGGGAACGATAACCTGACGCACCCAAAGAGGAGTCTTTATCGAGGTAATATAATCAAGAAATTCTAAAACAGTTCTCAACTGTCCCCCAGTCAACTCATAATATTTTGCTGGATCAGTGTGCTTGATATCAAGCAGAACAAGATCGGTATTTCGGATAACCCTTTTGACTGAATCGTTTAATTCATATCCTGCGGTGTCAAGCGCGGTATGGATTTTTTCCTGTTTGCAGAGACTAAAAAATTCGTTTACAAATTCAGCCTGAACCAGGGGCTCGCCTCCCGAGACGGTAACCCCCCCGTTTTCCCCGAAGTAAGATTTATAACGAATAATCTTTGAAAGAAGTTCATCTGCAGACACCGCCTCACATATGCCTATCTGCCAGGTATCAGGATTATGACAATACTTGCAGCGAAGAAAACATCCTTGCATAAACAATACGCATCTGGTACCAGGCCCATCAAGGGTACCCAGGGTTTCAATCGAATGCACGTATCCTTTTACTTCCTTGCTGGACTTCTTCATTGCATTGAGTCAAATCTTGTCATGGAATGTTCTCTGTAAAACTTCCATTTGTTGTGATTTATTCAGTCGATGAAAATTGACGGCGTAACCTGATACTCTTATTGTCAAATTCGGATACCGCTCCGGATTTTCCATAGCTTCAATAAGCCTTTCACGATTTAGCACGTTGACGTTTACATGATGCCCTTTATGCCCAAAATAACCGTCAAGGATATTTACAAGATTATCAATCTGTTCAGATTCACTGGGGCCGAGTATTTGCGGAGTCACACTGAAGGTACAAGAAATCCCATCAAGACACGCCTCATAAGGCAATTTAGCAACAGAATTCAGTGAAGCCAACGCCCCGCTTTTATCGCGATTATGCATGGGGTTTGCACCTGGAGCAAAAGGCTCTCCGCCTTTTCTGCCATCCGGCGTCGAGCCGGTTTTTTTGCCATAAACGACATTCGAGGTTATCGTCAGCAGTGAAAGCGTATGCTCGGCATCCCGATAGGTTGGAAACTTTTTCAGGCAATTGTGGAAGTCTTCAACGATCCTGTTTGCGATTGAATCAACACCATCATCATCATTTCCAAACTTTGGGAAGTCGCCTTCAATCATAAAACCGGTTATTAAGCCTGATTCATCACGGACAGGTCTAACCATAGCATATTTAATCGCAGACAGAGAATCCGCAACTACCGATAATCCCGCCATGCCAAAAGCCATAAACCGCTTAACCTCTGTATCGTGCAGGCCCATTTGGAGTTTTTCATACGCGTATTTATCATGCATATAATGAATGACATTCATCGTATTTACATAAAGCCTGCAAAGCCAGTCCATATAGTCATAGAATCGCTTCAAAACTGCATCAAAATCTAAGATCTCATCAGAGATTGGCGAAGCTTCCGGAGCGACAACCTGCCCGGAAAACTCGTCATGGCCGCCATTTAGAGCGATTAACAGCAGTTTAGGCAAGTTCGCCCTTGCACCAAAATATTGCATTTGTTTGCCTATCTTCATCGCTGACACACAACAAGCGATACCATAATCATCACCGAACAGCGGCCTCATAAGATCATCATTTTCATACTGAATCGAATCGGTTTTAATGGAAACCTTCGAACAGAACTTTTTGAATTCTTCAGGAAGCCCCTTGGACCATAGTACCGTTAAGTTGGGCTCTGGTGCAGGACCCAGATTGAACAGTGTATTGAGGACCCGAAAGGAGTTTTTGGTTACGAGTGTACGCCCATCTTCACCCATTCCGCCAACGGCTTCGGTAACCCAGGTAGGATCGCCTGCAAAAAGATCATTGTATTCCGGAGTACGCAACTGACGAGCCATCCGGAGTTTAATAACTAACTGATCAATAATCTCCTGCGCCTCCTGCTCGCTTAAAGTTCCTTCACGAATATCACGTTCAAGGTAAATATCGAGGAATGTGCTGACTCTGCCGAAACTCATGGCTGCCCCATTTTGTTCCTTTATTGCGCCAAGATACGAAAAATAGGTCCATTGAGCTGCTTCTAATGCATTTTCTGCAGGGCGAGTAATGTCAAATCCATAAGTTTTGGCCATCTCGGCAAGCCTGCCAAGGAAATTAATCTGCTGGTATACTTCTTCTGAAAGACGAATGTTATCCTGATTCATCTCCTTAAGTCCAAGCCGGATTTTGTCCTTCTTTTTTTCTTCGATGATCTGGGTGAGCCCATAAAGCGCAACCCTCCGGTAGTCGCCGATGATTCTCCCTCTGCCATAGGCATCAGGAAGCCCAGTGATGATTCCAGAGGCTCTTGCCTGTCTCATTTCATCTGTATAAACTCGAAAAACGCCATCATTATGAGTTGTGCGGTAATTATGAAAAATATCTTTAAGTCTGTCGCTAAGCTGATACCCATAAGCTTGACAAGACACTTCGGCCATTCGGATCCCTCCAAAAGGAAAAACCCCTCTTTTGAGTGGGGCATCAGTTTGAAGACCGAATATAATCTCATTTTGCTTATCAAGATATCCCGGACCATAAGCCAGAATGCTTGATGCCCGCTCAGTATCAATGTCTAAAACGCCTTTTTCAGACTCAATTTTCAGCAAATTATTGAGTTTATCCATGAGCGCAGCTGTCCTGGGTGTGGATTTAGCAAGGAAATCTCCATTGCCGTGGTAAGGCGTATAGTTGTTATGAATAAAATCGCGAACATCGATTTGGTTTTGCCAGTTGCCGGACTTAAAGCTTCTCCATGCCTTTTGGGTCATATAAACGTCCTTTTGCGTTAAAAATCGACCAAATTGTAACTTTTTTGCTAAATAATATAAATATCTTACTGTCACAGCAAAAGATATCATTCTTTCCTTGATAAAACAAGTCTTATAATACAATCCCTGTTCAAAAATAAGATCTGAAGCTGAATTGAACGGTATGCGGATGCAGTAGAGAGGACTAGACGGCTCACAAATAAGGAGTGACCTAAATCGCGATACAATCTATCTTGAAAATAGATATTTAAGAAATACCCCCAAGGGGATTCGAACCCCTGTTTCCGGGATGAGAACCCGATGTCCTGGGCCTCTAGACGATGGGGGCGACAAAAACTGCTAATTTTCGCCTTTGTTTAACCAGAATCTGTTCCGGCTAACAAAAATAGCGGCGAGTGGATTTGAACCACTGACCACGGGCTTATGAATCCCACGCTCTACCCCTGAGCTACGCCGCCTTATTCAGACTGACCATCTGATAAAGATTGAAAAGTATAACGTCTTTTTCGCGTCTTGCAAGAGGTTTCCTGCCAGATTACGGCTTTTTAACTTTTTTCTTTCCTGTTTTTAATAAATCGTGTACACTCCGACGATTCTTACTTAAGATGAAAACATCTGCTGGGGTAATTCCCCGATTTCAAGGACACCTGAATAAAGAACAATGCGACTAATGGAAATGATTGAACTCGAGGGAGCAATGGACGCTCAAAAAAATCAACCGATGAATGAACAAGAATTCCATTTACCGGAAATAATCGGCATTTTACCCATCCGTAGTGCGGTAGCTTACCCTGGAACTGTAATGCCGCTGGCGATTGGCCGCGAACGCAGCAAAAAGCTGATTTCAGATATTGAACCGCAAAAAACAATCTTCGGCCTTGTCGCCCAAAAAAATCCAGACACGGAAGACCCAAAACCAAGCGACCTCTACCAGGTAGGTACAGCCGCTTCTGTCTTGAAAACCATCCGTATGCCGCAGGGTTCGGTCAATATCATTGTTCACGGCATCATCCGATTTCGGATCACCGAATTCATTCAAACCGATCCCTATATCAAGGCTCGCGTGGAGGCGATTCCAGTACGCACTCGGATGACCAAGAAGCTGCGTGCTTTAGTCGTCAACGTGCGTAATACGGCCAATCGAGTTATTTCGTTAAGCCCCAATGTGCCCGAAGAGGCATCAATGCTGCTTGAGAACATTCAGGATCCGTCCGCTCTCGGCGATTTCCTGGCCGCAACTCTCAATATCCCGATTGCCGAAAAACAGGAATTGCTCGAAGAGCCGGATGCTGGAAAACGCCTCGAACAAATTTCCGTTGAATTGGCCAACCAGCTTGAAGTTCTGGAACTGAGCCACAAAATCCAGGGCCAGGTTCGCGATTCCATCGAAAAAAATCAGCGTGAGTACTACCTCCAGGAAGAACTGAAAGCGATTCAGGCCGAACTGGGTCAGGATGATCGCAAAAGCGAAGAAATCAAAGAGCTTAAAGACAAGATTCGTAAAGCCAAAATGCCCCATGCGGTGGAAAAAGAAGCTCTGCGGGAACTGGATCGTCTGACAAAAACTCATCAAGGCTCTCCGGATTACGGTGTGATTCGCACCTACCTCGATTGGGTCTGCGAATTACCGTGGTCGGTAAAGACCGACGATATCCTCGATATCGGCCGAGCCCGCAAGGTCCTCAATCAAGACCACTACGGCCTGGACAAAATCAAACGCCGCATCCTTGAATTTTTGGCCGTACGCAAACTCAATCCGTCCGGCAAAAGTCCGATTCTGTGCTTTGTCGGCCCTCCGGGCGTCGGCAAGACCAGCCTCGGAAAGTCCATCGCCCGCTCGATGGGCCGCAAATTCGTGCGCGTCTCCCTCGGCGGCATTCGCGATGAAGCCGATATCCGGGGTCACCGACGAACCTACATTGGTGCCCTGCCCGGTCGCATCCTGCAGGAACTCCGCAAGTGCGGTTCGAAAAATCCGGTCTTTATGCTCGATGAACTCGACAAAATCGGTCAGGATTTCCGCGGAGACCCGGCCTCAGCCCTGCTGGAAGTTCTCGACCCGGAACAAAACAACAGCTTCTCTGACCACTACCTCGACCAGCCGTTTGACCTGTCGAGCGTGATGTTCATCGGCACTGCCAATTATATGGAACCGGTACCTCCGGCGCTGTACGACCGTATGGAGGTTATTGAGCTGGCCGGATATACTATCAAGGAAAAGCTGCATATCGCCCGCAAGTATCTTGTCCCGCGCCAGATGAAAGAACATGGGCTAAAGAAAAACCAGCTGAGTATTCCAAACAATACCATCGAAAAGATTATCGACAGTTATACCCGCGAAGCCGGGGTTCGCAGTCTGGAACGTACCATCGCCTCGGTCTGCCGGTTTGCTGCGGCCAAAATCGCCGAACGCAAAGCCCGCAAATTGGCCATTCTTCCTGAGAAATTAGCTGAAGTGCTTGGCCCCGTCAAATTCGAATCTGAAATCGCCCAGCGTTCCGGAATGCCCGGCGTGGTTACCGGGTTGGCCTACACCCCCACCGGCGGCGAGATTCTCTTTGTAGAAACTGCCAAAATGCCCGGCAAAGGTATGCTGATGCTGACCGGACAAATCGGCGACGTGATGAAAGAAAGCGCCCAGGCCGCCTATTCCGTTGTCAAATCAAACTGCGATGCATTCGGCGTGACCGCCAAAGACCTGGTCAAGTCCGATTACCATATTCACGTGCCTGCCGGAGCAATTCCCAAAGACGGCCCCAGTGCCGGCATCGCGATCTTTACCTCGCTGGTTTCACTGATGATTGGCAAGCCCGCCCGTCCGGACGTAGCTATGACCGGCGAGATTACCTTGAAAGGGCTGGTTCTGCCTATCGGCGGACTCAAAGAAAAAATCCTGGCCGCCAAACAAGCCGGCATCAAAACCGTCGTGCTGCCCAAGCGGAATGAAAAGGATATGGTCGAAGTACCCAAAGAGGCGAAAAACGGCATGAAGTTCGTCTTTGTCAGCAAAGCCGAAGACGTACTCAAAGTCGCAATAGATGGGTACTAAACTCCGAAATCGCAAAATTACAAGGCGGGCCTTAAGCCCGCCTTTTTTTATCTCCATACCGCAGCCATTCCGATTAATTTTCCCTTTTGCCTTTTATCTTTTCTATCTGTCCCGCAAGGGACAAAATCCAATAGCCGGCGGTGGTGCGAAGCAAAAACGGCAACGGATATGATCCGAAATGTGCCACTGTCAAACTTGTTTGGCGGTGGATTTTTGTGGGGGGCGAACCGATGTGTTCGCCCTTGAACTACCCCGCTTTTGCAAGGTAGCCGAACCATCCTGGTTCGGAAAAATTTACTTTGTCGCTCGCGACAATCCTTACCCAGCCTGAAAGGTTATGATGTAATAGCCCAAAACCGGGGACCAAAACCGGGGACGGCCACCTATTATTTTGTCACCATCGCTATTTAATAGTTGCCTGTCCCCTATTTCAATTATTTTGGATTTTCGCCTTCCATAAGCCACGGGAGTTTTAATTTGCCCACAATCATTTCGATATAGCGACTATCTTGTGCATGAGAAAGTATATGCTTTAT
>JBHJNC010000291.1:0-3039 GCA_048497675.1 Gimesia maris | reverse complement strand
GTTGGAAGGTTGAGTCAGAAAATGAGTCTGAAGAACCCGAAGTCGAAGAGACCGAAGAACAAGAGGTTGATGAAGCCGACAAGGAATTCGACGCACTGGAAGAAGATCCCGATCTTGAAGACCTTTATGAGGTCGAAGAAGGCGGAGACGAGCCGGCCGACGAAGAGCAGCCCTGATGCAATTTGAATGTCCAACCTGCAAAAAGCCTGTCTCGAAGCCCATCGCAGGACAGGCGTCTTTTTTTCCATTTTGTTCGGAACGCTGTCGGCTTATTGATTTAGGCCAATGGCTGGATGAAAAATACCGTGTTCCTGTCGCTGGGCAGGAAAAGCCGGATCCGTCGCAAGACGATGTATAAGAAAACATAAAGTAAAACGAGAGGTTATAAAATGAAAGCGATGCAGTTGACAGGTATCAGGCAAATGGAAATGCGCGAGGTTGCGGACCCCGTCATTCAGCAGGATACCGATGTTTTGATTAAGATGAAAATCGTGGGTGTTTGCGGAAGCGATATCCACTATTATGTCTCTGGAAAAATTGGCAGCCAGGTTGTCCAGTATCCCTTTACGGTAGGCCATGAGGGAGCCGGCCAGGTCGTCGCCGTTGGCAAAAAGGTAACCCGGGTCAAGCCCGGCGACCGCATTATCGTCGAACCGGCGATGTCCTGCGGCCAGTGCGACCAGTGCCTGTTGCGACGTCCCCATACCTGCCGAAAAATCAAATTCCTGGGCTGTCCCAAACAGGCTGAAGGGTGCCTCAGTGAATATCTGGTCATGCCGGAATCGTGCTGTATCCCCATCAGCGATTCGCTGACGCTGCAGGAGGCGGCGTTGACGGAACCTCTTGCCATCGGTCTTTACGCTGTAAAACAATCGATTCCCATGTCCGAGGCGAAAATCGGTATCTTGGGTGCCGGCCCGATTGGCTTTTCAGTGATGATGCCCGCCCTGGCTTTAGGGGCAAAGAAGGCCTATGTGACCGACAAGATTGATGCCCGCCTGTGTTTGGCAGCCAAAGCAGGCGCAAGCTGGACAGGTAATCCGGACAAATCCGATATTGTTAAAGACATCCTCGCCGTCGAACCAAGCGGACTGGACGTGGTTTTTGAATGCTGCGGCCAGCAGAGCGCATTGACTCAGGCCATCGATTTACTCAAACCCGGCGGCAAGCTGATGATAGTGGGAATTCCGGAAGTGTCTACGGTTTATTTTCCCGTGGATAAAATGAGACACCGGGAAATATGCATCCAGAACGTCCGTCGCCAAAATCATTGCGTTGAGCCTTCCGTTGAAATGATAATGAACAAGAAGTTCGATGTGAACTGTATGGTCACGCACCATTTCAGCTTTGCCCAGACCAAAGAGGCATTTGAGTTGGTCGCAGGCTACAAAGACGGCATCTTAAAGGCCATGGTCCATTTCGATTAACAGATCACCTCGAAGATCAATAAGTTCAAATCATAGCCAAGTTCGGACTCCCAGCAATTCCTCGGAGCATGAGAACCAATACACCCCGGCGTAGGGGCGAACCGATGTGTTCGCCCGCAGCCTATTGGGACCTATTCGGATATCCACCGTAGGGGCGGATTCCAAATCCGCCCAGGCGATCTTCCTCAATTTCAAACCGATTCCGACTGTTATTGGTGCCCGTTCCGGAATTTTAATAAAAGTAACAAAAGATACGCTCCGATGGATAATACAATCATGTATATCAGTCCTAAACGAAACGTTATCTGTGATTTGTTAGGACTGTTTTTAATTGATTTAGAACTGACCCATAATAAAATAGCACAAGATATTGCAAATAAAGATGCGACTACTAATTGTGTAAAAAGATCACCATTAAAGATAAAAAAACAAATAACAAATGTTGCAAATATGAAAAATAATTTTTGTTTATTCATAGTATTCAGTCTGTGCGATTTATCCATACGCCTTAAATAGACTCCACTCAAAATCCCGATCAACTCCCTGTTTGTGTAACGTATTCCCAATCCGATAGCCAATATACAACCCTACACTTAATTTTCAAGACATTTTTCCCCCACAAAACCCGCTCCTATGCGGGGGCGTATTGTTTTTCATGGTTCGGGTACTCAATGAGGTTGCGGTCTTTGAGGTATTGTTCGGGGTCTTTCATATCCATTAACACACGGTCGGCAGTTTCTTCGCGCTCGGCTTGGGTCATCTTGCTGCGGGCTTTTTCGGAATAGCCGACGTCATTTAATACCACCGTTGACCAGCGCGGGCGGAGAGGGGCGGGGGGATTTTCCATTTTCAATTTTCGATTTTCCATTTCTGAAATGGGTTCGTTTTGAAATTGTAAATTAGAAATTGTAGATTGTAGATTGGAGGAATCGCCTGCGGCGGGGGAAGTTAATCCGAAGCTGGAAGTTTCGGCTGCATTAGAAACGGATTGGTTTTGTGAATCCACCGCCAAACAAGTTTGACGGTGGCACGAGTCATCTGAAATGGGTTCGTTTTGTAAATTTGCCACAGAGGGCACAGAGGAACACAGAGCGGAATTGGCGTTGTCTTTTTCCTTGGGGCGGCGCCAGGACATTTCCTTTTCGAGGTGGGCGGGGAATTTGGCATCGGCGTTTTCATCCTGAAAGAACGGTTCGGGCTGTTCGTCGCCGCCGCGGATGTAGTCTTTAATTTTCGAATACGTCATCAGCTTGCTGTCGCGGATGCGCTTTAACGTATTGACGCAGCGGAGCATCGAACGCTCAAGCTGGGTTTCGTAACGCTGAATCTTGGTGAGCGTTTGAGCATTTTGGAAATCGGCGGTGATGATCTGGCCGAGGCGGTCGGCGGAGTCGGTGTCTTCTTCGGCTTTGGCAGTAAGCAGATTTTCGAGGACGAGAGTTTCATAGACCGAGGCCCTTTGCAGCCGCCAGGAGAGCATGGCGGCACGGCGGGCGAGGATTTTCTCGATGGGGTCCTGCGGGTCGAGCCAGACGAGGACTTCGTTGGCATGCAGGTCGAATTCGTCCTTGTCCTCGATGGAGAGGACGGGCCGGCGGGAGGTTAGGCCGTG
>JBHJNC010000290.1:0-1879 GCA_048497675.1 Gimesia maris | reverse complement strand
GTTCGACCACGCGGTCAAACAGGGTATAAAGCTCAATCCGCGACAGCCCCAGCACATGCGAAAGCAACAGCTCGGCACTCAGCCGCGGACTATCGACGCCCTTGGTCGTGAAAAAATCCGTTATCCAGTTCAGCAGTTTCTGTATCGTCCAGCGTTCCATAACGACCTTTAAATAATACTCAGGATTCACCAGTAAATCCCTCTCTGTTCAGGGAGTAGAATAAGACGAAAATACCCCATAATCAAATCTTTTTCGTATCAAAAAACGGCCCTTGTCTTTTTATATGCAAAAAGGTATAATATTTGTTTCTATTTATAATAACAGTATTTATCTATCTTGTTTCTATGGAACGCACGGACAATCTAAATATAAAATGTTTTCGGCCGCTGGTAACTCCAGAGGAGGTTAAAACTCAACTGCCGGAGGATTCTGCGGTTGCCCATACTGTTGCCGAGTCTCGCAGGGTCATAGAAAACATTTTAATCAATAAAGAAGCCCGCCGCATCGTTATTACCGGACCTTGCAGCCTCCATGACCGTGAAGCGACCTTGGATTATGCGACTCGTCTAAGCAAGCTGCAGAACGATTTGTCCGACAAAGTACTGCTGGTCATGCGTGCGTACTTTGAAAAGCCCCGCACCACGCTTGGCTGGAAAGGCATGCTTTATGACCCGCACCTGGATGGCTCGTATGATATTGATACCGGGCTGCGTCAGTCACGCGAGATTCTGCTGGAGATCGCACGGCTGGGTTTAGCTTCCGCCACAGAGTTTCTCGACCCGATTGTCCCGCAGTATCTGGCGGACCTGGTCAGTTGGGCGGCTATCGGGGCACGTACCAGCGAGTCGCAAATTCACCGGCAGATGGCCAGCGGCCTTTCGATGCCTATCGGCTTTAAGAACGGCACCGACGGCAATCTGACCGTTGCTCTGGATGCCATCAAAGCGGCTTCAAGTCCGCATTCGTTTTTGGGTATTGACCATAACGGCAAGGTCATCATCGCTGAAACCAAAGGCAACCGGTACGGCCATCTGGTAATGCGCGGCGGCTCTAATGGCCCAAATTATACGAGCGAATTCGTTGCCTTTGCCGAAGTGCTGCTGCAAAAGGCGCATATCGCCAACGGCATTATCATTGACTGCAGCCACGCCAATTCGCACAAAGATTATAAACGGCAAAAAGAATCGCTTTACGATATCGCTGACCAGATTCGCACCGGGACGAAAGTGATTGCCGGAATTATGCTCGAAAGCTTCATCAAGGAAGGCCGCCAGAGCATCGGCGCTGCCGGCCAGCTGAAATACGGTGTGTCATTGACCGATTCCTGCATCGGATGGGAAGAAACCGAAGATCTTATCCGCCACTTTGCGGCAGGCATCTAACGGTACATGCGTACCCCATAATCATCGCAGACAATTCAATAATTCATTTTGAAAAGCGGGGGATTTGCTATTAAAATTGGCGGCAGACAGTGAATTTCTATAGGGTATGACCACAATGAAAACAACGATCGCCAAACTGAATGAATGTGTCGGGCAGGATGTCACACTGTCCGGCTGGGTGTATAACAGCCGTCATAGCGGCAAAGTCGCGTTTATCGTCCTGCGGGATGGCGTCCTCTTCTAAACACCGACAATGATCCAAATGAAGGAGAACAAAATGGAATCGCAAATAAATCCGGAAAATAAACAAAAGAAAAAGACTGGCTGTATCATTTGCGGCATCATACGCTGGTTTTTCATTGTTGCTTTAGGGCTGCTGCTCGTTGTTGGATTATTTTTTCAGGCCCCATGGAAAATACTACTCATTTTGGCAATTATATTGTCCAGACTGACAATTATTCCAAAGACGTTTCGCAAATGGGTCTGGCTGGGATTC
>JBHJNC010000289.1:0-5437 GCA_048497675.1 Gimesia maris | reverse complement strand
GTGTTACCCGAATAAAGCTTGAAAACATAGTTGGAAGGGTAAGAGATCCAATTGATACTGGTCGAACCGGACCCGTTACCCGCAGTCACCGGCCCAATGTCCGCTCCACCATCAACCGAACACCAAACCTCATTCCACCCCGGATTCGACCAGCTTATAGTCGTAGTCCCATTGGCGCCATTGTCCAATGTAAGATGGAAAGGATTTGCCGTGATTGACGCCCCCTGAACCGCACCCATCATCACCAGCACCAACAAACACACCGCAGCAATATGCTTCCACATACTATAACCTCCGTTGAGCCTATCTCAATGGTTTCCGAATTCAACCTTGAATCCGGCGGCTGCCTGGAACAGACGGCTCGAATCTCTGTTTCCCAAGCACCTACTCTAAATTTTGTGGGGATTGTGTTTTTGCCAAAAAACGGGCAAAATTGCACCTCAAAACGGAATTAAAACATACCCTCGCGTTACACATAAAATACCACCGCCGAATTGTTGAAGAAGCTGTATTGATCATGCGTGCTGTACGATTCTAATAACAAACGTCTTGACGCACGGGCAGAGATGGACTTTATGTTCAGCCAATTCGTAATGCGGTGTGAAGCAATAGACTTGGTCAACAAGGGATTGCGGTATAAGCCAAGGATTCCTGAATACAATGTGTGGAACATTAATTTCATATTTATTTCACTTTTTTCACAAGGCCCAAGGACTTGCTGCAAACGATTTTGCAACCGCAGTGAAAAGAATGCCGAAACGCCTCCGAAATCAATTTTCGTACATTCTACATACAGAGAGAAAATGTATATGTCGGTTTAATCGCAACAGCCTGGTAGAAAATGAAGTTCAGTTTTCCTGAAATATGTTCATATGTTCTTCTACCAATAACAAATTTGATTATGCCTCATCTTTATCAAACAAGAAAGGTCATTTTGCACAATAGTTCTGCTGTTTTGCGTAATAATCAGGAAGAAGTGAACCACCGCTAAGCAGAGCTTAACGGCGGCACATCATCTTAATGATTTTTGGGGTTAGTCGAGCTGGGCGGCCAGAAGGGTCAGGGGGTGCAGGACGGGTTTTCCTGTGAGGTGTTCGATCTGCATTTTGCAGGCGGCGCATTCGGTTACGATTACATCGGGATTGTGCTTTTGAATGGAGGCTTTCAGGAAGCCGCCGATGTCATCGCAAAGCTTTCGGTTTTTGGCCTGCATTCCGGCAGTTCCCGCCAGGCCGCAGCAGCTGTTGTTCAGGTCGGTTACCGAAAAGCCCAAGCCGGACAGAATCGCTAAACTGCTTTTGGCCCCGTTAAGCGACTTGAGGTGGCAGGGGGCGTGGTAGGCGAGCCTGTTTTGCTGGATGGGCTTCTGTGTACGGATGGCCGCTTTGTACTGGGGCTGATTGAGGTATTCCATCACTTCGGCGGCCGCAGCAGAGACGTCGCGAGCCTGCGGGGTATCAAACAGCAGCGGCAGTTCTTCTTTGAGGAACATCGCTGCGCTGGGCTCGGTGCAGAGGATTTTATAGCCTTGCTGAACGAGGGGGGCCAGGAATTTGAGGTTATACCGCATATCCCGGCGGGCGTGTTTGATGTTGCCGTAGACGTAGGCCGGCAGGGGGGCCGGACGCTGAGGCGGGATGACGAGGTCGATATTGCATTGGCGCAGAACTTTGATGAGCGCCAGGCCGAGGTCGTGGTCGTTGTAGCGGATGTAGCTGTCGATGAAAAAGACGACTTTGTCTGCGGGGTTTTTCAGCGGGCCGGTCTGGCGCAGGGCCCGGCGGGCTTTATGCAGGAAGCTGCCGCGCTGAAAGACCGGCATCAGGCGATTGCGGTCAAATCCCATCGTTTTTTCCAGAAGCCAGCGGACGGCCGGATAGCTTAAGATGGAATTGCTGAGCGGGGCAAATGCGCTGGCCAGAATACTCATCCAGCGGTTGTTGGACAGGGCGTACTCGGTTACCGAAAAGCCGCTGTATTTGGCGAGTTTGGCGCGGGCTTCGACGATGAGCTTGGACATATCGACGCCGGCGGGGCATTCGACCGAGCACATCTTGCAGTTGACACAGAGGCCGAGAATTTTGCGGAATTGTTCGATGTCGAATTGGGCTTCTTTGTCAAAGACGCCGCCGATGTAGTTTCGCAGGAGGTTGGCTTTGGCGCGGGTGTTGGCTAATTCTTCATCCAATGCGCGGAAAACGGGGCACATACGGTTTGCACCGCTTGCCAGGCACACGCCGCAGCCATTGCATTGTTCGATTTCATAGCGGTAATTGTCATTGCTGAAACACAGGTCGGTTTTGAGACCTTTGAGGCCGGCCAGTTCGATTCCGCGGAGATTTTTTTCCATCACATCGGGGTCCGGGTTGACGATTTTGCCGGGGTTGAAGATACCGATGGGATCGAAGGCTTTTTTGATCGCAACCAGAAGCTGGTAGTATTCGCTGCCGTACTGACGTTCGATGAAAGGCGCGCGAACCAATCCGTCGGCGTGTTCGCCGCTGATGGAGCCGCCGAGGGACCAGGCTAATTCGAAGACCTGCTCGGCAATCATCCGCATCCGTTTGACATCGTCGGGGCTGGTCAGGTCGAGGTAGGGCCGGATGTGCAATTCGCCGTCGCCGGCGTGGCCGTAAAAGGCCATCGGGATATCGTATTGGCGCGCGAGCTTTTCCAGTCCGGCGACGTATTGGTCCAGCAGGGACGGCTCGACGGCGACGTCCTCAATGAAGGCGACGGGATGTTTGGCGCCTTTATCACGATTTAAGAGGGGGACGGCATCTTTGCGGCTTTTCCAGAGTTTGGCCTGCTGAGCGGAGTCGAACACTTCCATGCGGCCGCAGGACAGCTTGCCGACGGCGGCGATGGTCTGCTGAATTTTGGTTTTGACCTGCTCGATGCTGTCGCCGACGTGTTCGATAAGCAGGGTGGCGATGCAGTTTTCGGGCAGGACATCACAATACTGGGGAAAGGCCTTGCGGGCCATCTGGATGAGCGTCATATCCATCAATTCACAGGCCGAAGCGCCGGAGGCCGCAATCAGGGGGACGGCTTTGGCCATATTTTCGAATGTTGCAAATTCCAGTTGGAGCAGAGCGGCCACGGTGGGGATATCGACGGTTTCCAATTCGATTTCGGTAAAGACGGCCAACGTGCCTTCGGAGCCGGCCATCAGGCGGGCCAGGTCGAGGCGGCCATCCGTACAGATGCCCTGTATGGTATAGCCGCAGCGGTTTCGCTTGGTTCTGGGCTGGGCGCGTTCGATAAGCTCCTGTTTGTCGTGGAGCTGGGCGTAGCATTGCAGGGCGATGGTGCGCAGGGTTGAATTTTCGATGTCTTCGACGCGCATCCCATTGGTTAGGAATGCTATAGAGCCGTCGTAAAGAACCACGCGGACGGATTTGACATAATTGGCGATGTAGCCGTACTGGAGGGAATGGGCGCCGGTGGCATTGTTAGCGACAATGCCGCCGATGACGGCGCGGTTGGAACTGGATGGGTCGGGTCCGATTTTTTTGCCGAAGCGTGCGAGTTCCTGGTTGAGTTTGTCGAGGGTTATGCCGGGCTGACAGACGACGGAAGCGGCGTTGTCGCTGATTTTCTGAATCCATTTCATGTGGCGGCGAAAATCAATGACGATGCCGGAGGTCAGCGATTCGCCGGCGAGGCCGGAGCCGGCGCCGCGCGGGGCGATGGGGATGCCGTTTTCGCATGCGTATTTGACAATCGCGATGACATCGTCTTCATTACGTGGGGCTACGACACATTCGGGTCGAATGCTGTAGATGCTGGCGTCGGTGCTGAAGGCGATGCGATTGTAGATATCAATCAGCACGTCGCCTTTAACCTGACGTGATAATTCAGAACCAATTTGTTCGGCGGTTTTCATTGTTAAAGCTCAAAGTTCAAAGTTCTTAGTTCTTAGTTCTTAGTTTTTAGTTCGGAGTTCGGAGAGAAAGAGGTCCGAAACGAGAAGCTATAGATTTCACACTATTCTGCAGAAACGTTAATTTCTGTGTTGCCTGTCTGGGGCTTTCATAAGCAAGTTTTCTATAGAGCAATTTTACACATTATCATTTAGGGCCGAGACAGTCAAACAGACTGTTCCACTCCCTTTCTCTTTATGCTGGTCCATTATACCCATACCGGGCGAATCTCACAATGCACAATTTCGGCAATTGCTTTTTGATAGCTAAGATATTATATTGTAGAGCGTTAAGATTCGGAATCTCGATTATGTATGAATTGATTTCAATGGGGCTTTCGCTAGCGGTGTTTGTGGTACTGATCCGGCGGAAGGTGAAAATCGGACGTGCAATGGTGCTGGCGTCGTTTGTGCTGTCGGTCATGCTGCGTGTTACGCCGGCGGCGTTGTGGCGTGCGCTGGCGGCTGAATGGCAAACGGTTCCTCTGGCGCAGACGACGGTATATTTATTGTTTGCCCTTGGGATGCTGGTAAATTTTGTGAATGTGCTTGGGCTTGCGATGCAGGAGGCGAATGTTTCGCAGCGGCTGGGGGCGGCGATGCAAAAGCTGTTTCGCAGCCGGCGGCTGGCCCTGTGTGCGATACCGCTGCTGATGGGGATGCTGCCGACGCCGGGCGGGATTATGCTGTCGGCGCCGATGGTGCGTGATATGGGTGATGCGATAGGGGTGAGCCGTCCGCGGCAGGCGGCAATTAATTTTTTCTTTCGGCATCAGTGGGAGCCGGTCTGGCCGCTGTTTCCGGCGATACCGCTGGTACAGGGGATGCTTGGGATTTCGGGGATTATGATGATCAAGCATAATATCATTCTGCCGATTGCGGGGGTTTTGGGCGGGGGATTGTTTTTGCTGCTGGCGGGGATCCCGCCGAAAAATAAAACCGATAAAGGCGGGGAGACGTGGGGCGGGAGTGTTCGTGTTTTCTGGCAGGCGTTTTGGCCGATTGTGGTCGTTTCGGGGCTTTATAGTGCGTTTAATGTTACGCCGGCGATAGGGATTCTTGCGGCACTGATGCTGTTTATGGTGATCCATAAGATACCGTTTGAACGGTGGGGGCGGCTGTTTGCGAAGGGATTTGAAATTGACCTTGTGCTGCTGATATTGGGGGCGCTTTTGTTTAAGCTGAATCTGCAGGCGGGAGATAGTGTTGCGGCGGTAGTGAAGTTCTTTACGGAAATGAATATGCCGGGGCCCCTGCTGCTGTTTATCCTGCCGATGATTGTGGCGGGACTGACAGGGCTGACGATGCCGACAGTGGCGATTACGTTCCCGCTGTTGCTGCCGTTTATGCAGGCGGGCGGGCAGCTGAATATGGGGTACCAGGTGCTGGCGTTTGCGGGGCTGATGTGCGGGATGTATATGACGCCGGTGCATCTGTGTCTGGCGATGTCGGCTGGGTATTTTCAGACGACGCTGGGCAGGATTGTGGTGATGCTGCTTGGTCCTTCGCTGT
>JBHJNC010000288.1:0-3795 GCA_048497675.1 Gimesia maris | reverse complement strand
TAGCCGCGATTGTTTCCCGGCTTTCAGATAATTCCTCCGAAAGAGCCATTTTTTCCTGCCGCAGTTCTCGGATAGTTTGCTCAAGCTGCTTGATCTGGCCGGTAAATGTTGCCTTATCCTGTTGGAGCTGCTGTTCCAACTCCGCTCGCTCCGTAGCGACAACCTCTTGTTCGCGACGGGTTTTGTTTTCTATTTGCTCATTGAGCGAGGCGATTTCTTTTTCGAGGGAGTTGATTTTCTCTCTTGTTTCTGTCTGAGAAAGCTCCACTGCCGCAGCCGCCTCTCGACTGTCAGCTAAATCATCTGATAAGGACAACTTTTCCTGATGGAGCTGCTGATTAGCCTTCTCCAGGTCAGTGATTCGGCTGGCAAGGGCAGAAATCTCCTCTTGGCTTTGCTGGGCGGACCGAGACTTTTCCGCCTCCAAACGATCCTGAAGACGAGTATTTTGCTCTTTTATAGCTTGTTTAAGCTGCTCAACTTCAGTCTGTGTCGCCTGAGTCAGCGTCTCGGCATGCTGGAGTTTAGAAGACAGGGTTTTCACTTCCTGCTGTTCGGCGGTAAGCTGCTCTTCGAGGGATTCTAATACCCCTTTGAGTTCTCGGATTTGTCGGTCTTTTTCCTTAATATCTTCCTGCAGGGGATCAGCTGACAGGCTTTCCGCTTCGGATAAAATATCTGGCTCAGGAGTTATCTGCGGTTCCGGTTGGAGCTCAAGTTCGGGTTCAGGTTCAGATTCTGGTTGGGTTTCAGGGTTCGAAGTCTTTTCCCGGTCGGGATCTAATTCGAGGTTAGCCAAATCCTCAGGAAAATTGTCGGTCAGAGAGTCTGAGATGTTTATTTGTGGTGTATCTGTATCTGAAAAGTCTATTTTCTGCTCTGGTGCATTTGCACTAAGGGCGGCCTGCTGCAAAAACCGCAGTATATCGGCCTTGCTCTGCTGGATATCGGCATCTAATGGGTCATTTGAACGCTTTTCGGTACTCACAACCTCTCCCAGTACTAAGAAAGCCCATTATACCAGAGAATCCGATAAAAAGGCAATAAGAAATACTGCCTATATTACCAAAAAATAGGCAATTTATGATACTTTAGGCCCCATTGCCAAGCAACTATAGCTACCTGGATTGTATTCCGCGACAAAGTCGTTGATGTCTTCAACTGTGATTGCTCGAATCGAGGCAATGTCGTCGGCCAGAGTCCGGTATTCTTTGGAATAAATCCAGTTAAATCCAAGCCCGAAAATACGTCCCATGGCCTGTTCGGATTTGATGGCCAGAGCGGACAAAACTTTATTTTTAGCCGTCTGCACTTCGTTGTCCGTGACGCCGTCTTTGGCTACTTGTGAAAATATTGACCGTACAATATCCATAACCTTGTCGGCATTTTCTGGTTCGCAGCAGATATAGCTGTACATCGCCCCCGTGCCGTCCATTGTCTCGGCCTGCATCGATGCCGTTTCGGCTAAAGCGCAATCCACCAGCGACCAGTAATAACGTGACCCCGAATCATCCCCGAGAATCATCGCCAGCAGCGATGCGGCAAACCGCCGTGGATCCTGCATCGACACACAGGGACTAATCAGGCAGATATGATGCCGATTGAGGGTTTCCTTGCGGATGGATTTTTTTTCGCTTGTGCCTCTAAAGTCGGACAAAGTGCGTCCTGTTTCCTGCGGCCGCCAATGACTGCACAGCGATTCAACCTGCTCAACCAGTTCGTCAAAATTGAAATTCCCGCAGGCCGCGGCTACCAGATTGTTCGGGGCGTAGCGTTTGGAAAAATACTCCCGCATCTGCTCTGCGGTCATGGCCGCGATACTGCTTTCGGTGCCGAGCACGCTGTTTCCGCAAGGGTGGCCTCTAAAATGCAGAGACCGGGCCTGGTCCAGCACTTCAAATTGCGGCATATCCTTATACATCGCGATTTCCTGCTGGATGACATTCTTTTCGATGTTGAAGTCCTCATCCCGCAGCGAAGGACGCATCAGCTTCGACCACAGCTTCGCTACATCCGGCAGGAATTCCGACAAGACCGCTGCGTAATACACCGTATTTTCTTCGCCGGTAAAGGCGTTGAATTTTGCCCCAATCCCGTCAAATGCTTCATTGACCTGCTGCCAGTTCAGGTCCTCCGTCCCCTTGAACATCATATGTTCCAGAAAATGGGATACACCGCTGACTTCGGGGATCTCGTCCCGTGATCCGGTACGGACAAAAAAGCCCATGGCGGCTGTTTGTGCCGAAGGATGAACTTCGCCGACAATGTTTAACCCGTTGGAAAGCTGTTTGTGTTTGAATATCATAATCGAAAAAGATCCGTTTAATGTTGAATGGGTTTCGGTCCGATGGTTGCTACCGTGAAATCCTCAAATGGATTTTCATTCAAAAATGCGAGGACCGAACGGACGCTGACGGCTTCAATGCCGTCGCGGATTTCCTGCATTGTTCGTACACGGCTTAAATGGGCATAGTCCGCAGCAATCCCGGCGGCGCGGGTCGCCGACGATTCGCATTGCATAATCAGCGAGCTTTTCAGCCCGATTTTGGCGCGATGCATTTCGCTGTCGCTGATGCCGTTGCGAAGCTGCCGGAACTGCTCGATAGTCACATCCAGCGTCTCCTGGGCCTGCTCCGGCGTTGTCCCGGCGTAGCCGCTGATTGCGGCGACATTTTTGAGGCTTTTGTACCGTGCCCCGACAGCGTAGCACAGTCCGCGTTTTTCACGCACTTCGGTAAACAGTCTGCTGCTCATCGAACCCGACAAAACGGAAACGGCCGCCATAATATCATAGTACCGCTTATCCTGAGCCGTTGGTACCGGAGTCATCAGCCCGATATGCACCTGGGCGCCTTCATTGGCTACATGGGTGTACCGCTGTCCGCGAGGACCTTCGGCAGGCGATTGAACGCCTGTACCTTTCAGCCCGGCAAAACGTTTTTCCAGTGACGAACAGACGGCCTGAAAATCATATTTGCCCGCAATCGAAAATATGCATTTCGACCAGTCAAACTGGCTGCGGATAATCCGCCGGCACAGATCGGAAGTCAAGGCTTCTAATTCGGCCTGCTTGCCTTCTGCCGGCCGATTATACGGCGAAGGAAAGTATTGTTCCGACGTCAGCAGCCGCACTTTTTGCTGCGGGTCATCATCCAGGCCGGCCAACTGATGCAAGGCCAACTGTCTGGACAGTTCAAACTGATCATCTGCCAGCAGCGGGGCGGTCAGAATATCGGCACATAGATCCAGCGCCGCCGTTACATTGGCTGCCTCCAGCGATGCGCTCAGCGACAAATGTTCAGCCGAGACGGCGGTATTGTGGTGAATTCCAAGGCCGTCAAGGGTTTCAATCAGCTGCCGGCTGTTTCGGTTTCCCGCTCCGCGAAGCAGCCAGTCGGCTATCACTTCACCGGCGCCGCAGCAGCCATCGGGAAGATACGCGCTGCCGGCCGGAAGCAGAAAATAAAACGAGGCCGACTCGATATCCGCCATCGGCTCGCCGAGAATGGTCATACCATTGCCGAGTCGATAAAAATCCTGTCGTTCGTGTTGTTTTGACATCTCGATTGCTTTCGCCGCGACTTGCGGCCTTGAATGGTTATTGGTTATGCCACTGCTGACTCGGTCGCCCCATCGCGGTTTTCACTGTCAAACTGCACGCTGATTTTCTTGCTGATGCCCTGGGTCTGCATCGTAATGCCGTACAGAACATCGGCGATACTCATCGTTCGCTTCGAGTGCGTAATGACGACAAACTGCGACATTTGCTGGAATTGCTTGACAATCAGATTGAAC
>JBHJNC010000287.1:0-3506 GCA_048497675.1 Gimesia maris | reverse complement strand
CGCTGCGGAAAATCCGCTTTTCGGCGGCTCTGAATTTATGCGGCAGCCCCTGCTGATGGAAGACATCGAACGCATTGAAATCGTCCGCGGACCGGGCGGGGCGGTCTGGGGAGCCAACGCCTTCAACGGCGTCATTAATGTGATTACCAAAAAACCCGAAGATTGCCTGGGACTTTTCACTTCAACACAGTGGAATCAATATGGTGACAACTATCAGCAGTTCCGCTGGGCCGGCAAAGAAAAACAGTGGAGCTGGCGCATTTCAGGCGGTTGGAATAAACAGGACTCCAGCAGCGATGCACTGGATGAAACCTTTAACAGCCCTATGTATGGCGAATTCGAAAGTCGTGATTTCAGCCGTACCTCCCTCATTGATACCGAATTTATCAATCATTTATCGAAAGATACGGATTTATCATTTGGCGTTGGACGCTCCTATATCGACGAAGGCTCATTCGAATTAGGCGGCAGTTTCCCCGATGACGACGGCTTTGAAGAAACCATCCGTTCCTTCACCAAATTGCAGACACAATTTGATGAATCCACCAGCGGTTACATCCAGTGGACAGGAAATTTCGCCGAAACCTTCTGGCCTTCCGGTCTGAAATACAGCTCGACTGAAAATGACCTTGAAAGCCAATTGACGTTCTCGCCGATGGACAACCATACCGCTTCTATCGGAGGCAATGTACGCTTCACCAGACTCAATCAAGACATCATGTCCTCTCAGGATAATACCTTCGTCCATGACCCTCTGAAAGAATGTTCAGGCGGCGCATTTATTGTCGACCGCTGGCAGGCGACGGATTCACTGGCATTTGAAGGCCAGTTCAGAGAAGATTACTCCAACCGGACCGGCGATGATTGGTCCACGCGTTTAGCGTCAATCCTTGACCTGAATAAGGAAATCAATGAAAACGTCCGAATCGCGTACGCCCGCGCTTACCGGGCGCCCAAAGCCCATCTTCGGGAATCCTACACCCAAAGAATGCCGATTCCTTCCCCCCCTGCTCCGCCCGGGACTTATGGATATACGATTAACAACAATAATGACTTGGAAAATGAAGGACTTCAGTCTTACGAAATCGGCTACGGCAGAGATTTAGCAAACAACGTATATGTTTCAACCAATTTCTACAGCCAGCGGTACACCGATTTGATTGGCTATATATCCAATACGCCTTCATTCCCCGGCACGTACGTCTATACTCCCGGCAACAATGGCGGCGCAGACGCCCTTGGTTCGGAAACAGAATTGACCCTGAAAGGCAATAACTATAGCCTGACGGCATGGTACAATTTCAACAAATTTGAAATCGATGGAAAAGAACTCGAACTCAACCAGGTTCAGCAATTACGTGCATTCCTTCCAGCCGAGCACAAGGCGGGGCTGACCGGACGTTTATTTTTGTCGGATAATTTCATCCTGAATGCAAATTATAAATACTCATCATCCGTCGACGGCAGCACCGCAGACGGCAGATTAATAAACGTCTATTTGCCGGAGTCCCATGTCTTTGACGTAACCCTGTCGCGTCAATTCAAAATCCACAAAGCCTCAGGCGAAATCATGATTGGCGTAAGCGATGTATTTAATGAGACCGAAAGAATCGTCCGCGGCCTGGGGAGCGTAAACTATCTCCACGAAACACCAGGACGTACGTATTTTGCCAGACTGCAGATGAAATTCTAAGACAAGTAAATAACCTCCTAAAGTATAGCCGCTTAAGCATAAATATATGTTTTTGACAAATGCCGACTCCTGGAGTATGGTTACTGTAGAATAAAGCGACTTAGGTATACTCTTGGAGGTTACAATGAACACGGATGGCTGCAAAAAGATAATCTTTCTCGTTTTATTGGCAATAAGCTATGCTTGCAGTGCAGAACAAATTACTGCACCCGACCCCAATACCCCCCAATCCCTCAAGGATTATCTATATCTTGCCGCGATGAACAACTCCGGCCTCCAGGCATCCTTCAACGCATGGAAAGCCGCCCTCGAACAAATCCCCCAGGCCGCCGCCCTCGACGACCCGCAATTTACATTTGCGTACTTCCTCCGGGAGGAAATGAAACACTCCGACAGCCCGCGCGAACAGGATTATACCCTGATGCAAATGTTCCCCTGGTTTGGCAAACTCAAAGCACGTACCGATGCCGCCGCTGCTCAGGCACAGGCCGCTCGGCACCGCTACGAAGCCGCCAAAGTGAAGCTTTTTTACCAGACCAGCAGCGTTTTTCACGAATTTGCCTATCTTGCCAAAGCCGTCGATATCGCCAAAGAAAATCTTGAACTGATGAAACGGTTTGAGCAGGTCGCACGCGAAAAATACCGTACCGCGGAAGGCTCTCACCCCGACGTGGTTCGTGCCCAGATTGAACTGGCAACCATGGAAGACGACCTGATCAGTATGACGAAGATGCGCAGACCCATCATCGCCCAGCTCAACGCCGTAATGAACCAGCCCGCTGACAAAGACCTCCCCTGGCCCAAACGCAGCCAATTCAATCCCGTCGAAACCAAATCGGACATCATCGCCGACCAGATTCGCTCCGCCAATCCGGAACTGGCCGCCATGCACCAGCAGGTTATCGCCTCCCGCAAAATGGTGGACCTGGCCAAAAAACGATACTGGCCGGACGTGGGGTTAGGCATCGAGGTGGACAATATGCCCAACAACGGCTCCGAGATGCAAAACCCAGTAATGGCTATGATCACCATCAACCTGCCGATCTGGGTCGAAAGTTACAGTGCCGGCGTCAAGCAAGCTCAAGCCGAAACCGCCATGGCCCGGCGGGAAAAACAGCAGACCGAATTTGACCTAATTGCCCAATCCGAACAAATCATCTATGAGATGGATGATAATCTGCGTAAATTTCGTCTTTATGAAGACGTCCTGATTCCCAAAGCCAAAGAAATGATTGAGGTCACCGAGCAGGCATACCGGACAAATACAGTTGACTTTATGACGCTTTTGGATGCCGAACAGAAGCTCCTCAAATTTCAGTTAACGTACGAGAGATCGCTGACAAATTACCTCCAAAAACAGGCTGAATTGGAAATGCTCACCGGAAAACCCCTGTTCCCAGGCAAAGCAAATAGTAAATAGATAAATTTCAAAAAAGTTTTCTTTTTTGCGAACAATATTTTTTGACTATAGTATAATATCAGCTTGGGGAGTGAAAACCCCGGAAACCTTAAAGGGTTTAAGGCGAAACAATGGAGGAAACTGAATATGACAAAACCAACCTATTTTAGTAATAAATCTCTATGCCGCTTGTCGGCATTCCATAATTTTGCCTTTTGCCTTTTACCTTTTACATTTTTTTCAAAACAAACCCATTTTATCTCTGAGGTCCTCTGTGGAAAAATTACAAAACGAAGCCAATTTTCTACAAACTACGAACTAAGAACTAAGAACTCTTTACCAAAACGAACCCATTTTCATAAGACCGGCAAAATCAAAACCGGCCTTTTGATACTGATAATCGCGGTCTTTGCC
>JBHJNC010000286.1:0-3106 GCA_048497675.1 Gimesia maris | reverse complement strand
ATATTCTGAAGTCTTCTGCAAAAAACGTTGTCCCGTACCCTGCAAAAATTAATCTGCAACTAAATCTTTGCTTTCTAACAAGTTAATATTGGAAATTTCGTCTGCAAAATTCAGGTTGTTTGCCGAATTTTATGCTTTTTGCATTTTGTGGATGTCCGGATTAAAAATAGGGGACAGCGGGGCCTTTGAATAAGTCCCACAGGCAACGTTTTAAGTGATATGAGGCATGAATGGCTCTTTAACAAAGAAATCCTATCCTTGCCGCGATACAGAAAGCACAGGATACAAAACGAGTCCATCCAATACGGCAGAGAAAATGAATTGAAGTGATGCGGCAAATGCAGTACAATCAGAGCAATCAAGTGAGGTGTTCAGGCGTTCTGAACACCTGTAAAAACGACTGCGGATGTCGAAAACCCTCTCGCTTGAGCTGGTACCAAGAAAAGGGGCAGATCACCATTTACGGTGCCCTGTTGAGTAAAATCGGTAAACCCCCGAAAAAAGATTTTGAACTGTAACGTATCTATCACAATTCTATGATTCAATATAATTTATACAATCGTGTAAGATTTCGGAATGGACACCGCAGCGTCTTTAGTTTGCCGCTGGTCCTCGTATTAGCTGCCGCCGCAATAGCCTCAGCCTCGAAAATGGAACCTGTTGCGCCGGGCATTTGGCGCATCCGCCTGGGCAGCCCTGAGCAGTTTACCCCGGTCGGGCTAAATCCGATGCCTGTTTGCAAACAAGAACTCGCCGCGATGCAGAATGCCGGCCCTATTGCCATTGATATTAACGATATCCAGTTCAGCGTATCGCCGCGCAGCTGTGTGGTTGAAATCCCAATGGCGGAAAATGACAACATCTACGGCTTTGGCGTTCATCTGACCAGTTTAAACGCCGTAAATCGCAGACACAATATCGTCGTGAGCGACTATCCCGAACAAGGTGATGGCAGCGGCCACGCCCCGGCTCCCTTTTATGTCTCCACCAAAGGCTACGGCATTTTCGTCGACACCCTGCGGTATGCGCGGTTTTACTGTGCCAATCTTGAAAAGGTCGGAGCCCCATCGGCGAGTGACGGCAACTGGGACGTCAAAACCGATGTCAATGAACTGTATCAAGCCCGCGAAGTCGCACGCAAATATATGGTCATCGATGTGCCCACCGCCAAAGGGGTTGATATTTACGTCTTCGGCGGCCCTGCGATGCTCAACGCCGTACAGCGATACAATCTTTTTTCCGGGGGCGGAGTGGTACCGCCCTTGTGGGGGCTGGGTATTTTCTATCGCGGTGACGGTCGATTCAATGCAGACCAGATTCTCAATCTGGCGGATTATTTCAGAAAGGCACACATCCCCTGCACCGTCTTGGGAATCGAACCCGGCTGGCATACGCGAGCCTACAGTTGTTCTTATCTCTGGAGCAATCGCTTTCCTGACCCGGATCAATTTATCAAACAGATATTAGACAGAGGGTACCAGCTGAATCTGTGGGAACAGGCTTTCGTGCATCCGACTGCCGAATTTTATCAGGAACTCAAGCCTTATAGCGGCAATTATCAGGTCTGGGGCGGGTTGGTGCCGGATTTTACACTCCCTCAGGCACGCAGCATCTTTACTCAGTATCACGAACAAAAATTCGTGCGTAAAGGCATCACAGGATTTAAACTCGACGAGTGCGACAATCAGCCCTACAAAGGACAGCCCTGGTCATTTCCTGAATTTTCGACCTTCCCTTCGGGCCTGGATGGTGAACAGATGCACTCTCTGTTCGGCCTGGCATTTCAGCGTACCATGACTGAAATGTTTAAGGCCAATAACATCCGCACCTGGAGTCAGGTACGGTCCTCGCACGGCCTGGCCTCTTCGCTGCCGTTTGTCTTATACAGCGACGCCTACGACCATCACGCCTATGTCCGCGGCATACTGAACGGCGGCTTTAGCGGCTTGCTGTGGCAGCCCGAAGTACGCCTGGCCCAAAACGAAAATGACCTGTTCCGCCGGATTCAAACCGCGGTATTCTCTCCCCAGACCCTCATTAACGCGTGGTATATTCCGAACGTCCCGTGGAATCAGCCCGACGAAAAGAAAAACAAACAGAATGAACTGCGGCCGGACCGGCTGGAACTGGAAAAAGTCGTCCGCGATCTGTTCGAATTGCGAATGCAGCTGGTGCCGTATCTCTATTCATCGTTTGTACAATATCATCGTACCGGCTTGCCTCCCTTTAGGGCGCTGGTCATGGACTACCCCGCCGACCCGGAAACCTACCACATCGACAATGAATACCTCGTCGGCCCTTCGCTGTTGGTTGCCCCATTGTTTGGAGATGAAGTCGAACGCAAAGTCTATCTTCCTGAAGGCCAGTGGTATTGCTTCTGGAGCAAGGAAAAATACACCGGCTCAAAGACCTATCAGATATCCATGCCAAAAGAGCGCATTCCGATTTTTGTCAAATCTGGAACCATTTTACCGCTTGCTCACCCGGTTGAGTATATCACCCGCAAGACCACCTTTGATATCACCGTTCAAACCTACGGCCCCAATTGCAGCAATTTTACGCTGTATGAAGACGACGGCGAAAGCTATGACTTTGAAAAAGGACTGCAAAATCAGATTATTCTAAGCTGGAATCCTCAAGATAAAGGGTCCTTCACCCGTTCCGGCAATTTCAAGAGCTGTCGTTACAATATCACCGGATGGGACCATATCGACCCCTGAGGCAAGCATCGCGGCGGCAGTGATCGTCGCGGCTATGTCGAATTACGTTACCAAGCTAGCCCCTTGCAGCAGAAGTGCCGTCGCTGCCTGCCAAAACGAACCCATTTTCCTAATCGCTGGGAGTTATTTTTTGTTTGATTTCTCACGGCTTTCGAGTAGATTGCTTCGCTTAAATTCTAATAATTATGGTACTTAGGTATAAAATTGGTATGAAAATAAAGGTATTTGTTTTTACAATTTTCGCAGCCGTAACAGGAGCCTGGGCCGAGGACCCGAATTCCGAAACCTGCAAAACGAAGCCAATTCTACAACGCATCAAAAACCGAGACTTTCCGTCCATTTTCCAGGCTTGGAACGAATGCGACACCCTGTCGGACCAGACCGCC
>JBHJNC010000285.1:0-13270 GCA_048497675.1 Gimesia maris | reverse complement strand
CAAAGCCCTGGTTGCGACCCGGCCTGTCCGCACGCCGCATCATACGGCTTCTGGGCCGTCATTGGTCGGCGGCGGGACGCATCCCAGACCCGGCGAATTAAGCCTTGCGCATCATGGAATACTCTTTCTTGACGAGTTTGCCGAATTTCCGCGGAATGTTCTGGAAATGATTCGTCAGCCTTTGGAGGATGGTTCTGTTACAATTAGTCGTGCCAAAGGGACCCTCCGATTTCCAGCCAGATTTATCTTGATTGCCGCGATGAATCCGTGTCCTTGCGGGTATTTTGGTTCAGATCATCGTCGATGTAAATGTACGCCAGGTCAAATAGAACGGTACCTGGCCAAAATTTCTGGCCCCCTGATGGATCGCATCGATATCCACTGCGATGTTGCTCCAGTTTCATTTCATAGTCTTAGAGACGCTGCCCCGGGTACCACCTCAAGCCAGATTCGACGGCAAGTGGTAATGGCACGGCAAATACAGTCATCACGTTTTGGAAAGGACGGCTTGATGACGAATGCCACAATGACGCATAGGGATGTCCAGAAATATTGTAAATTAGACGATATGGGACAGCAGATTCTAAAACATGCCATGAGTGAATTCGGCTTATCGGCACGGGCCCATGATAAAATTTGCAAAGTTGCGCGGACCATTGCGGATTTGGAAAAAAGTGATATGATTCGGCCGGAGCATTTGTCCGAGGCGATTGGATATCGGAAATTAGATAGAAAACAGTAACTTAGGCAGGAATTATGATAGTAACAAAAACCAGTGTTGTTGCGACTGTAGGGCCCGCGTGCAGCCGGCAAGAGATTTTGCTTGAAATGGTTAAAAACGGCGTTACGACATTTCGATTAAATTTTTCACATGGCACATTTGAAGACCATCAGCAGCGATTGGATCTGATTAATCATATTCGCAAGAACCTTGGTTATGAAATCTGTGTTATGGGCGATCTTTGCGGTCCGAAGCTGCGTATCGGCAAAATTGAACCGGAAGGGCACCTGCTCAAGCCGGGTGATAAAGTGGTCATAAGTTCAAATTGTCCGGTTGGAACGGCCTATCGTTTCGGGACAAATTATCCCGCTTTTGTGCAGGATGTTTTTCCAGGCCAGCGGGTGATGATCAACGATGGAGCAATTGTCTTGACTGCGGATGCTAAAACGGATTCCGAGTTGGCCTGTACCGTGGTCGTCGGCGGTGCGATATTGAGTAATAAAGGGATAAATTTACCTGATTCAAAGTTGAGCATTCCCGCCATTACTGAAAAGGACTGGCGATGGGTGGATTGGGCGATTGCCCATAATCTGGACTATCTCGCTCTCAGTTTTGTCCAGGATGCGGCCGAGATTCATGCGCTGAAAGAATATCTGTCCGCACGAGACTCATGGATTCGCGTGGTTGCCAAGATAGAAAAGCCCCGTGCGGTGAATAATCTCGAGGGGATCATTGAAGCGGCCGACGCGGCGTTGGTGGCTCGAGGCGACCTGGGGGTCGAGATGGATATTGCCGATGTCCCCCTTGTCCAGAAGCAAATTACCGAAATGTGCCGGAAAAAAGGAAAGCCTGTTATTGTCGCTACGCAGGTGATGCAGTCGATGATTGAAAATCCTATTCCAACCCGCGCGGAAGCCAGTGATGTGGCCAATGCGGTGATGGATTTTACGGATGCGATTATGCTGTCCGGCGAAACGGCAGTAGGCCAGTACCCGATCGAAGCGGTTAAGGCCGTCTCTCACATCTGTCGTCATATTGAGGCCTGGCAGGATAAACAAGATACAGAACGTCCCTTAATTGAGACAGAGCCGGGTTTGGGTGAGCTTGCGGCGATTGCTCGCTCGGCCGCCCAGATGCTTGATTATGTCAAGGCCAGGCTGGCGGTTGTTTGGACACAGGCCGGACACAGTGCCAGATTACTGAGCAAGGCCAGACTGGATGTTCCGATTGTAACGGTCTGCCCGGATATACTGATTGCACGGCAAATGAGTCTGCATTACGGCGTTACAAGTGTCTGTCGGGATCGTCCTCAGGGCCTGGAAGAATTTATTGATAACACTTCTGCGATGATTCTTGAAAATCAGTGGGCTTCCAAAGACGATCGTGTTCTTTTTGTCTTGCCGCAGGATATTCTTAATGTTCGGACCCCCTTGGCGATGGTGCTGCGGATTTTGTAGCGGTCTGATTATCGGAACGCATTTGAAATTTATTGTTCAGTTTACTTATGTATAATCCACTGTGGGTTTTAAAAAGAGTTTATAAGAGGAGAATAGCGCTGTGAGCAGAAAGAAAATTACTATTGTAGGTGCTGGCAATGTCGGAGCCGCTACGGCCCATATAACCGCTGAACGAAACCTCGGCGATGTGGTCTTGATTGATATTGTCAAAGGTTTTGCCGAAGGTAAAGCTCTTGACATGGCCGAAATGAGCGGTGTTTACCCCTTTACAGGTCTGGTCAGCGGAACCACCGATTGGGCTTGCACCGCCGACAGCGATATCGTAATCATTACCAGCGGTGTGCCGCGCAAACCCGGAATGAGCCGCGATGACCTGCTTGCCACGAATGCCAAAATTGTCAAGAGCGTTACGGAACAGATTGTCAAATACAGCCCGAAGTCGCATATCATTGTCGTTTGCAATCCATTGGATGTGATGGTTGCGGTTGCCGGCAAAGTCAGCGGATTCCCCAAAAATCGCGTTATGGGTATGGCCGGCGTTCTGGATTCGGCCAGGTTCGCCTATTTTATCTCTCAGGAATTGAAAGTCAGTGTCGCGGATGTAAGCGGTGTTCTGATGGGCGGCCACGGCGATGATATGGTTCCGCTGCCGCGTTATACTTCAGTCGGGGGTATTCCGTTGCCGGAATTGATGGATTCGGCGGCGATTCAGCGGCTTGTTGACCGCGCCCGCAACGGCGGTATTGAGATTGTCAACCTGCTTGGCTTTAGTGCATATTATGCGCCTGCCGCCGGTGCAGTCAGAATGGCAGAAGCGATTCTGATGGACAAAAAGGCAATTCTTAGCTGCTGTGCCTGGTGCGATAAGCAATACAACATCAACGGCGCTTACGTTGGTGTGCCTGTGATATTGGGTGCCAACGGTGTAGAAAAAGTTATTGAGCTTGAACTGAAACCGGATGAACAGGCTATGCTGGATGCGTCTGTCGGCAGAGTCAAATCTCTGGTTGAAAAAGTCAACACAATGATTTAATTTCATAGAAGGCCGGAAAATATCGCTGAGCAGGGTGCCGATTAGTGCCTTGCTTGGCGTTTTTTTTATTTGTTGTCTGCCTTGCGGATCTGCTGATTGAACATTTCAATTTGTATTTCAACTGCTCCCAAGGCCCAATCAATGTAGTGCGGTTTGTGGTAGGGTTTGTAATGGGCTTCCTGCATTAAACCGTCGTGGATTGTGTCTAAAAATTTCCGGAGTATCTTAGGATCAATGGGTTTGGGATTCATCGCCCACTCCTTCAATTCTTCATATTCATCCTGGAGGCGAGAATTTGCTGCCAGCTGCTTGGGCGTCAGGTAGTCGCCCGGATTGATTGCCAGTTGAATACCTTTTAGCGCAAGCATCAGAGGTTCGTAATTTGCCTTGGCATCCAGACGGATAAACTTGTATTGCTGGATATGATTTGTCGGCTGGAATGTGGGCTCCTGTGCAAGGTCATCGTCGCCGCCGAGATAGGGCTTTCGTTTCATGGTACGGGCAAAAACAAGTTCCTCTCCGTACTGGTCGCAGCGAATTTCATCCTGGCTCATACGCGTAACAAAAATTCGCCCCGTATTGGTCTGCTGCAGTCCGCCGCCGAGAACAAACAGGCATTTGACGATATCCAGCGGCAGGACGGTCTGATGGCCGATTTGGTTGCGGCGCATCTGGAAGGACAGATGGAGACTGTGCGGCCGAATGGTATAGAAATCCACGGTCTCGCGGATCAGCTGACTGAGAATCCAGGGGTCGCATGTGGCGGGCTTGGATAATTGTCCCTGAAGACTGAGCCGGCCGGGAGCTAACTCGAAGAAACCGCATCGCCCCGGCGAAAAATCGCCGCTGTGATCGTCGATATAGCCGCCGAGTTTCCATGTCAGAACGTCCAGAGCGAAATGATTAAACCATCGAAATCCATCGTAATCATTGTCTTTATCGGAGTTGTTTTTCAGCACCGCACGATACCCCAGATTGCTGAATTCCATCTCCGCACCCATCGGAATAATCCCCGGCTGGCGATTGTGGCGAATGGATTGGATGCTGCTGTGAGCAACGCGTCCGTCAAACATTTTTTCGGCGGCCGCAACCGCAAATTTGACATATTCAAGCAGGTCGTATTTTCCATTCGGCGGGAGGGCCTCAAAACAGTGCTGAAGCAGCAAATCCACGGCCTGAGGATTGAAATTCAGCATTCTTAGTGCGATCAAAAGCGATACAGTGCGGGTATAGTACCGCGTGGAATTGACAATATGGTCCAGTTCAAATCAAAAACGGGATTGCAGATAATATTCAAACTGATTGAGGAGTACCTGCCGAACCACCAGGGTCAGATAGTTGTTGATATACGGGCGAGCCTGCTCGTTTTCAAACAGCGATACAAAAGACTGAACAGGGCGGTTCAGTTCGTGTTCAAGATAAAAGTCGCTGACGGCACTTTGGCCCAGATGACTGGTAACCAGGTCGCGTTCGGTTGTGCCGATCAATTCGCGTCTGGCTCGACGTTCAATCTCGGCATCGACCGAGGTTTCGCCGGGACGCGTATGCTTTTCAAAGAAATTCTCGATTCGCTTGCGCAGCCATAATTCATGGATGAGATTGACATGGAACCGGTCGCCGAAGTGTTTTTTCATATCGCGATGCCGGTTTAAATAGGCCTGCGCTGAAATGGCGCCGGTTGCGGTATAAACTGTAACCGTATCGCGTGTGTAGAGCTTGCCTTCATATTTATCGATAACCGCCATGGCCGACGCGGGAATGTTGTGAATGACAAGCCCCTGGATTTTCGAACCGGGTTCGGCGATTGCGTAGAAATACACATTGTCCGGGCTGACCCGCCGGTATCCATCGAGCATGGCCAGTTCGGCATACAGCACCTCAGGCTCATGTACCTTAGAGGGTTTCAGCGTAAAGGTTAATCCGCAGACAGAATCAAAAATCGATGGCTCACGAAGCGAGCCATAGACGAATAAATTATAAAATGGTTTAGACCGATGGGGCATTTTTTCTTCTCTAATGGACTATCCGTTTTACATGGGCATGTATCATCGTCAGCATTTCGTAACAGATGGTATTGGCCAATTCAGATAAAGCGTACGCCCCGCAGGGAGAATCATGCTGATTGTCAAGAACGGTAACCAGTTGTCCTAATTGAATTCCAGGCACGTTGGTAACATCCAGAATAACCTGATCCATGCACACCCGGCCGATCACCGGTACGACCGCGTTTCCAATCTTCATTTTGGCACAATTGGAAAAACATCGCCGGTAGCCGTCGGCATAGCCGATATACACAATCGCGGCTGTCGTATCACGCTGTGTGATAAAAGACCGGCCATAGCTGACAGGGTGGCCGGCGGGAATATTTTTAATCTGCATAATCGGAGCCTGCAGTTTTAGAACCGGCGTTAGGGGCACCGGCGGATTTTGCATCGGACGTGAATAATATCCATACATCGACACCCCGCAGCGGACCATATCATAGTGGGCCTGAGGAATCTTCAGCGTACCGGCGCTGTTACAGGCGTGGATGATCACTCCGTCCCGGTTTTTTAACTGCTGTGCGGCCAAAAATCGCTCAAATCGGAACAGCTGCTCATACGCATAAGAAAGGTCTTCCTCGTCGGCAGTGGCGAAATGGGTCATCACTCCGGCCAGCTTGAGATTGGGACAATCCGCTAATTTATCAAGGAGTTTTCGGCATTGCTCTTCTTCCAGTCCGCAGCGACCCATACCGGTTTCGACATTCAAATGCAGGTGCAGCCGCATCGATGTGTCTTTTAAGACGTCATGCGAATAACAGACGCCCTCCAGTGACGACAATTCACAATGAAAGCCGTGCTGAGCACAAAGTACAATTTGCTCGCGGGTATACGCCGGATTAACCGGCTCCAGAATCAAAATGGGTTTGTCGCCGACCAGATTTTTAATGTGCAGGGCTTCATAAAAAGTTGCGACGGCGAAAGCATCGACGTAGTTCTTGAGAATCATCACCACTTCGCTGATGCCGTGGCCGTAGCCGTTGGCTTTGACAACCGCACAAAACCGGGTTCGGGCCGGGCAGAACGTTCGCAGATTGCGTACATTGGTCAGCAATTGGTCCGAATAAATATGGGCCTGCAGGTCAGGCCGAATAAGCTGTTGTAACTGAGACATTTCCATAGCGTTCTCAGGATTCCCTTCGTATTATACCATAAAGTCGGAATAATTCCTTAAAGGCGCGAATAATCACCCGCAGTTTGGCTCCTGTAGGATTTCCGGCCAGACGGGGATAATGGCGTACGCCGTATTGGGTGATTGAACACCCTTTCTTAGTCGCTCGTGCCAGGACTTCCGTATCAATCAAGGCTCCCGTGCTGATCAGGTTCATTCCCTCAAAAATCGACCTGCGATATAGCTTAAACGCGCAATCGATATCCCGCAGCTTCATTTTGAATAGGAAGCAGACCAGTCGGGTCCAGCATGCGGCATTGAGCTTGCGGGTCAATCCTTCCTGCCGATTCAGTCGATAACAGCTGACAATATCACACGTGTCAATCAGCGGCAGAATATCCGCCAATTCTTCGACATTAAATTGATTGTCGCCGTCGGTGTAAAATACCAGCTCTTTTGTGGCGGCACGAAAACCGGATTGCAGTGCCGAGCCGTAGCCTTTGTTTTGCGGGTGATGAATAACACGGACGTGGGGCATTTCGCTGGCTAAGCGGTCGGCGACGGCACCGGTATCGTCTTTGCTTCCGTCGTTGACGATAATGACCTCATAATCATCAGTCAGTCTCGCAAGTACGGCTGCGGTTTTGCGAGTCAACGCTTCAACAGTCGCCTGCTCATTATAGCAGGGGAAAAATGCGCTGATAGAATGCCGAGCAGTGGTAGCGTCAGATTTAGAACCGATATGGTTTGCAGTCATGTTTACCAGATTGCCCCCGCATGGTCCGATTTCATTTCAGTCTCATACTGTTCTCTGATGGAATTATATTCAGCTTTTTTTTCCGGCAGATTCCGAGCCAAAAAGTCCGCTGCAATAACTGCGGTTCGCAGCTTCTCCCCGTACCCCTGCTGGGTCTGATATATTTTTTGGTTGGCTTTAAAATCAGCCAGATAAACGGTCAATTCTCTAAAGATGACCACATGTTTACGGAGTACCTGGCCAACCTGGACTAATTCGGAAATCGTAAGCGGGCTGGGGCGAAGTTTAAAAGCCGAAACGACGGCTTCTTCCAATTTAGGAGCCAAATTCGGAGAAAACCGCTCAGGTATCAGTTTGCACAAAGTCATTGATTTCGAAATCTCGTTGGGAAATGCGGCTTTGTCGGTCAAAATATCGTCAATTAATTTCTGTCCGCGTTCATCGCTGGTATCGACAAGCATCCATTGGTAGGGATCGTAATAAGCGGTTTTCCAGGATTCAGAATAATTCATAGCCTTCATAAAACTGGAATTGGCCTGACCTAACGGCTGGAGGATAACCCAAACCTGATACTGTTTTAATTGCTGCTCAATCCAGTTGGCCATCGTTTTGTAATCCGAATCAGTCAGTCGGCGTCCTGTCAGGTAGGCATTTTGAACCGCAGGACATCCGGCGCCGGCATAAATGTCCTGCCATAGCCGAAACTTGGAATGGTCATAAGCCGCCTGGGCTCGGCCGTCCATAAACAGCTTCAGCGGGATCTCGCCGGTATTGGGGTCGGGCTTTTGTCCGAACGCAATCGCTCCGCCCTCGGTCCAGTAGTTAAATACGCGGCCGGCCATTTTGTTGTCGCGGATGAATTTGCAGGCGTCGATGGGCTTGACATTCGAGGCGGTCATTCGCATGAAGATGCTGTTATATGTCGGGTCCTCTGTCCACGGATCGATATAAATCATCTTGAATTTCCAGGCGACAGAAGCCGTCGGAATCCATTTGACCAAAGAACCGGGCAGCTTCACGTTCAGATGCCATGGAATAACAGCAGCCAGAATCGCCAAACTGAATGCAGAAAAACCGATGAGTCGAAGCCGTCGGCCGGGTCTCTGGGGTTCAAGCGTGAAAGTTTTCGGATATTGCTTGCGGATAAAAAAGGCCTGCCAGGCCTGGTGAATCAGAAGGAAAATCATCGGACAAACCGCAGATCCGGCGATGGCAATAAATCGTCGCGATTCTACCGCCATATAGGTTGTCATTAATGCAATTGCCAGCATCGGCAGGTCGATCTTCGGCCAGGGCTGATATTGCTTTTCGATATCAGCCGGTTTGGCTTTCTTGTCGAATTGCAGCCGTGGGCGGACCAGTTGGCCGATCAGCCAGTAAAGCAGAGCGATGGTAAATAAGATGCACATCGCTCCGAACATCTCTTCATCGCCGACCGGATTGGGACTTTGGCTGGATTTATCCAGGAAATCAAACGCCGGCTTCCATTCATTGACGGTTCGCCAGGATTCAGCATGCTTACTGATGCTGATTTCAAACGTATGGGTCAGGTTCGTCAGGTGGTACGGATTGAGAATCAGCATGGCTATAAACGATGCGATTGCAGCATAAATGACCGTCAGCAGATTCTTAAACGGCATTTTAATCAGCCGGTTTTTTGAGGCCATCGAGACCAGGTGCAGTCCGCAGAACGGGACCATCATCAGGTATACGTAAATATATCCCCCATGGAAGTTCGCCCACAGGACAACAAGTGGAACCAAAAGCCAGATAAACCGGATATTGCGATACACAGATAATGCTAAAATCAGGATAAACACCGGTACAAAGAGATTGGACCAGCCGGCCGGGCGAATATCATAAAAAGACCTGCCGATGATCATCGCAAAGCACGCCGCGGTTGCAGCAAGCAGGGGAGCTGCCCCCATCACTCTGCCGATGGCGTACACCACAAATGCGGTCACCAGATACAGCCCAAATTTCCAGTATACCAGCATATTATAATTCGGATTTTCATCCGAGCCTGACCATTGCACTAACTCATAAAACAAAACATGCGTTAGCCAGTTCTGGTTAATCCATCCGGTGGGGTGAATTTTGCGGATAATGGTATGCGTCCACGTCGGCCAGCTTGCCAGCTGCTCATCCGATGGGCCGGGTTTATGTGAATTAAAGCTGAAAGGCTCAACCGTGTTGACCCCGTGTTCGACGTGGTGTCTGCCGCAGGCCAGGGCAACCCAGGTATCTCCCGCAGCGACCATATGAGTCGACGCGTAAAACGCAAAAACAGCTATGCCTGAAAAAATGATTGCGATGGACACTATCTTTAGGCCGGTCTTCTCGGCCTGCTGATTTAATTCCGTCATATAACCATAATCCCTGTAAATAATGCCATTTTGATATAATATTGGTGTATTGTTACCCAAAATACTCATCGGGTCAAGCGAAATGCCGGGCGTTTTTTCTCTTACATCGTGCTTTCTAAGGTATTTAGGACCAGATTCATATCGTCTTCGCCTTGCTTTATTGACCCCAAGAGCTATAATGAAGATAGTTAAATTAGAGCAAACACTGTGACTCATATAAAAGTAATTCAATCTTGGTTTTGTCTTGTTTTTGCCCGTCAATTCTGGGCCGTTGCAGCTGTTTTGGTTTTCATTTTGACATCGGGATGTGCACGGGATCATAAAGATATCCACACCCCAGTCAAGCCCCGGCAGGCAGCCGATACAGTTGCTGAACCCCACAAACCTGTCGTTGAACCCAATAAACCGGCCGTACTCGTTCTTCCGCCGCTTCAGCCTGCCCAACCGGATCCCAATAGCGTCCAGTCGGTAGCGGTCGACCCCCAAGTCGTTCATCGGATCCAAACGCAAAGCCTAAGCTCTATTGCCGCCTCAAAGTGGATAACGCAGGGCCAGCCGGCGTCGGTTGACATTCTTTCCAAAGACAAAATATCGATTACCGCCCATACGTGTTATCATCCGTATGGCATCTATGACAGAGATTGGTGCTGGGACCATTGGGGCTGCAGAAATCAGGATTATGCGTATCCCTATCGATATCCTGCGGAGCGTGATTTTTATAACCACAATGCCGTTCAGATGAACCTGGATGCGTCTGTCTCTTTCGAATTCGGCTATTGGACTTTATACTAATACGCAAGCAGCGATTGGTGCATAATTGTCAGTTACATGAATCTGAAATATTGACCGTAAAATCAGTTGAAGGGAGACAAGCAATGTCAATCAAAGCGTATTGTGTCCATGAAGGTCAAACCATCCTCAAGCCGTTTGAATATGAACCCGCCGCCCTGACTCGGGATGAGGTTGAAATCAAAGTCAGCTATTGCGGAATCTGTCACAGCGACCTCAGTATGCTCAATAATGAATGGCAGATGACGCGTTATCCTTTTGTCCCCGGCCATGAAATCGTTGGAACGATAAGCCAGGTCGGCGAAAACGTGAAAAATCTCAGACTCGGCCAGAAAGTCGGTTTAGGCTGGTTTTCGAAGTCCTGTATGCATTGCGACCAGTGCATGACCGGCAATCACAACCTGTGCCTTGAAAACGAATCAACCATTGTCGGCAGATTCGGCGGCTTTGCCGACAAAGTCCGAGCCGACAAAAACTGGATTATTCCGTTGCCCGAGCAGATTTGCGAAGCCAATGCCGGGCCGATGTTTTGCGGCGGCATTACCGTCTTTAATCCGATTGTCCAGAACAATATCAAGCCTACCGACCGGGTTGCGGTGGTTGGCATCGGCGGACTTGGACATCTTGCACTCCAGTTCCTCAATGCCTGGGGGTGCGAAGTAACCGCGTTTTCTTCAACGCCTCAGAAAGAAGACACCGCCAGGTCATTTGGGGCCCATCACTTTGTAAGCTCCGCGGACGATAGCGTGTTTAAAAAGCTGGCCAATAGTTTTGATATGATTCTGGTTACGTCCAATGTCAAACTCAATTGGGACGGCTATATTTCCATGCTGCGGCCCAAAGGAAAGCTGCATATCGTTGGCGCGGTTCCGAATTTGGAGCTGACTCTGTTTGGTCTGCTGATGGGCCAGAAATCCGTCTCTTCTTCGCCCCTGGGCAGCCCTGCGGTGATGAAAATGATGCTGGAGTTTTCGGTTCGTCATCACATCCAGCCCGAGACGGAAGTGTTCGGTATGTCGATGGTCAATGATGCCATGGAAGTCCTGCGTACCAAAAAGCCGTCTTATCGGCTGGTATTAAAGAATGATTTCTAAGCTTAGACTTTGTTAGACAGGGAATGAAATAAAAAAGGGCAGGTCCATCGCCCGCCCTTTATAGTTAGCACCTTATCGGTTTACAGCGTCATATGCCGTTCGATGAAGCTGGTGTCCACTTCATTTTTGACATATAAATTGTGCGACAGGATTTTCAGGCTGGCCGGGATAGTGGTTTTAATCGGCTCAATCTTGAATTCCCGCAGCGCCCGCTTCATCGTGGCAATCGCCTCGGTGCGGGTCGGCTGGTGAACAATCAGCTTGCTGACCATCGAATCATAGTAGGGCGAGATGACCGCATCCTGACAGAGGTAGGTATCCACGCGGACACCGGGGCCGCCGGGAGTAAAGAATTTCGTAATCTTGCCCGGGCAGGGTGCAAAATTGCGATCCGGGTCTTCGGCATTAATACGGCACTCAATCGCACAGCCTGTATGCTTAATATCACGCTGCCGCAGATCCAGCGGCTGGCCCGCTGCAATCTTAATCTGCCATTTAATCAGGTCATGCCCGGTCACCAATTCGGTAACAGGGTGCTCAACCTGAATGCGGGTATTGACTTCAATGAAATAGTAATTCTTGTCTTTATCCAGCAGGAATTCGACCGTCGCGGCGTTGTAGTACTCGGCGTGCTTAATCAGCCGCAGGGCGGATTTGCACAATTCCTCGCGGGTCTTTTCATCCAGAACCGGACATGGGGATTCTTCAATCAGCTTTTGGTGGCGGCGCTGAATGGTGCAGTCGCGTTCATAGAAATGTACGGCATTGCCGGCCTTATCGGCCATTACCTGCACTTCGACGTGGCGGGGTTCCACGACGTATTTTTCGATATAGAGTGTTCCGTTTTTGAAAGCCGCTTCGGCTTCGGCACGGGCAGCGCCGAAGGCTTTGTGAAGGCTGATATCATTATGGGCAACACGCATGCCGCGTCCGCCGCCGCCCGCTGCGGCTTTGATAATGACCGGATAGCCAATTTTGTTGGCAATCTTGACCGCTTCGGTTTCGTCAGCAATCGGCCCATCCGAGCCCGGAACCAGCGGAACCCGTGCTTCGTGAGCAAGCTGCTTGGCGGCTACTTTATCGCCCAGCTTCCGCATCGCCGCCGGCGACGGGCCAATAAAGGTGATTCCGCATTCGTTGCAAATTTCGGCAAAATGGGCATTCTCGGCAAGAAATCCGTATCCGGGATGAATCGCGTCGACATCCGCAACTTCCGCGGCACTCATAATTGCCGGGATGTTCAGATAGCTTTTGGCCGCCGCGGCAGGGCCGATACAGATGGCGTTATCGGCAAGCTTCACATAGGAAGCATCGCGATCAGCTTCCGAATAAACGGCAACCGCTTCAATGCCCAATTCATGGCAAGCACGGATAACCCGAAGCGCAATTTCGCCTCGGTTGGCAATTAAAATTCGTGAAAACATAATTAGTTCTTAGTTCTTAGTTTTTAGTTCGTAGTTAATTACGGGCGGATTTTGAACAAGACCTGGCCGAATTCGACCGCTTGGCCGTCTTTGCAGCAGGCTTCAACGATGGTGCCGCTGGCTTCGGCTTTGATTTCGTTCATCACTTTCATCGCCTCAACAATGCAGACGGTCGTATCCGGAGCGACCTTATCGCCAACTTTGACATACGGCGGGGCGTCCGGACTTGGGGCCTGGTAGAATGTGCCGACGATAGGCGACTTAATCGGGCTGGTGCCGGCATCAGATGCTGATGTTGCCGGAGCGGTTGGCGCAGCGGCAGCAGCTACTGCTGGGGCGGCCATCATCGGGGCTGGCATCGGCTGGTACTGGACCATACGAGCATCCGCGCCGGGGCGTTTCAGGTGAATCTTCGAATCGCCGGCTTCGATTTCGACCTCAACAAGGTCGTTTTCTTTCATCAGCTCGATTAACTC
>JBHJNC010000284.1:0-9557 GCA_048497675.1 Gimesia maris | reverse complement strand
ACAATGCGTCGTCCCTCCGAGGGGTATGCGGGTACAGCAAGTGCTGATTTTCAGGGGTGGTGGTGGTTTAATTATCTCCAGAATGTCGTCAGTATGAGTCAAAAGCCAGGGTCTATTTTGTGGTGTCCCGCCAGGATGGTTGCCGACACGAAAATCAAAAACATTGTTTTGTGTGAAAATTATGGCGTCAACCGCTCAATTTGTAAGAATGCTAAGGGGGCATTTTTTTCAGACAATCAGCCGTTGCGTTTCACACAAGTCCGGAATCCCGCACGGACTTTTCTTCTGGGAGACAGCGGCTATAGCCTGATAAGCTGGCTTGCTGCTGTCAAGTCGGCCACAAATGTGTATGAGAACCCCATGCGTGTCAATTCCTTTTTTGTTCCGGGTCTGTCTTTTAATCAAAGCCGTAACGAATTGGTTTCGAGGTCTGACGCGATGGCCGGACGACATCCCAACCGGAAAATCAATTTGCTTTTCATGGATGGTCACAGCGAAACTCGGCATGCAGAGTTTTTTGCTCTACAGCACAGCACAGAATATTCGACTTCTATCTGGGCGCCCTGAGAGTGGGGTTTTGGCTATAGACCGAATGGCCTGAGCGTTTCTTTCATTTGTTCTGGTGTCGGATAAGAAATTTCAAAATGGGTGATCAGTTCATAGTCTGCGTCGTTTTGACTTTTTTCCCAGAACATAATCTGCTGCGGACGTTTGGTGACCGCATCAATCCGGCACTGCCATTGGTAAGCTTTGCCTTGTTCTGTCCAGAACAGGTCGTAAACTTCCATGGTTTGGCCTGCCGCATCGGGTTCGGATAATTCAGCCTTTTTCCAGACCGCTCCTTTTGGAAGTTCGCGGGTATTTTTAAATGGCAAAAGGCCAAAGGGAATATTCATCGTTTTGGAGACTGCATCCGTTTCGGCATCGCTCAGGGCTGTCGTTTGCAAGGGGGCAGTATCGGATCGTGTCTGCCTGACTTTCCGATTTATATCCCAGGAAGTAATCGTGCTGCCCGTTTGCGATAATTTAATTCCCATGTCCCTGGCGATCCGTATTTCCTCAAGTGGAATGGAGGACTCGGCTGCATAGTGAGTCATTACGATATTCTTGACGTCTTTAAGGGCCTCGTAAATCTGGCTGATATCAGTAGCCTGAACGGTAGAGCCTCTAAACAGCAGAAAAATGCCGATCAGGATTGCCGCCGCGGCAGCGACGGGACGGAACAGTTGTTTGGACTGAAGTTGGAAATGCCGGTTGGTTTTCGGTCCTGCGGTAGTAACAATCCTGGCGGATTTTTTATCGTGCTGATTCTGCTCGGGGGCAGTTGAGACAACCTCGACATTCCAGGCTGTCTGCTGATTGTTTGAGGAGTTTTTATTTACCTTAAAACACGTTACTACGCCGGAATCCGCTCGGGTTTGAATTTCCCTGATAATGCGCTGCTGCGATTCGCTGAATGATTGCGAAAGGGTACCCTCGCCGGCGGAAAACAGCCGGCAGATTTCGCTGTATTGCGCCGCTGTCAGGTTCATTTGCTTCAGTGCCGCTAAATCCTCAGTGCATCGGCTGCAATGCTTCAGATGTGCCGTAACCGGAGTAGCGGTTGTAATGGCAAGGCCTTCAACCGCCATGGCCGGCAGATAACTTTTTATGGTTGAGCAGGATACAGGCTGTTCGGTCAATGCAAAATGGAGTTCCAAGTGCGTTGTCTGGGCGGCTAAGACTTTATCTTGATTGTCTGGACAACGGGTTTCGCTGTCTGTCTGGCTGAGCCAGTCAATTTCCTGCTTGCAGTGTTCACACGTCTTAATGTGTCTTTGAATCTCATCGGGTATCTCAGATATATTATCTGAGACGATGTCAAAATAGTATGGCATCGCCTTCTGGCAGAGGGATTCGAATTCAATTTTGCCCATTTTAATCTCCTGTTATCCGATCCTGAATTTGGCGTATTTTCTTTATGCCTACCGACATATAGCGATTCACCGTCTCCTGTTTTACATTCATTTTTTCAGCAATTTGCTGATGTGTTAGATTGTTTTTGTGTTTATCCAGAACAACCTGTCCAATGGCCGCTGGAAGGTTTTGTTCAATCTGGCGAAAGATTTCTGAAAGGCTTTCAATATCCATTAACTGTTCTGCGGGATTCTTGTCTAATCTTTCCGTCTTGAACATGTGGGAATACTCGCCAATCTTCTCCCGATGCAGTTGTTTGCGACGTTTAAAGTCGACAATGTCATTGACGGCCATGCGGTACAAATAACCTCGAATATTCGGAATATGTTCCGGCAAAGACTTTGTTGACAGCGACAAAAATAGGTCCTGCCATAAGTCGAAAGCATCCTGTTCAGGCAGGTTTTTCTGGAAGATTTTAAGCAGAAAATCCCCGTGAACAGTAAACAGTTCTGCCGCTTGACTGACATTCTGCCCAATTCCTCCCGAATTTATATATCCAGTGTCCACGGTGCTCTCTGGCTTTTAGCCCTTAAATTTTCAAACAAGGTTTGAATAATTAACATAAGATGTTTTTGTAGCCAAACCTTCTAAAGCCAAATTATACACATATCGCGAGATTTTTTGTAGAAAATTTTTTGAATCAGCGAAGTAACGGTTCAAACATTACTATGTGTATATTCCTTATCGCCAAATGTTTAAATGCGGCACATTTTCTTATTTATTTCCATATCATCTATTTTGGCCAGCCAGCCCAGATAATAATGGCTCCAATTGCAACCGCAGCAAGCCCCCAGATACGATGCAGCCATTGCGGTCTTTTCAGAAAGAAATCCATCAAACGAAACAGCCGGGTTTTGGGGACCAGGAAGATAACCGCTGCGCTGAAAATCATCAAAATGCCGAAGATGATAATGATCAGCGGTTTATTACAGCTTCTGGCCCAGACCAAAAAGATAAACCCCAAAGCTGACCGGATTGTGCCAACCAGATACAGGAAGGCTTGTTTTTTGAAGGCCTTTAGCGTTTTTGTAAAGATTGCCGGTTGTAAAATAATGCCGATGCCTAACCCGGCGATAAGCAGTCCGGTTAACCAAATCACCGAAGCCATCTGAGTACTCCTTAACAGATCTTGCTATTGAACTGGTTCGATCATATCCGAGCTGATTTCGACACTGGCCGACTGGCCGAGCATTTCCACCGACAAAACCAGCCGCAGCCCTTTTTCGCCCTGACGGATCACGATGCCCTCAGTTCCCATCAGGGGGCCTGCAATGACTTTGCATTTTTGGCCTATTTTGACGTATTCATGGGGCATTAGTGTTTTGCCGGAACGCAGCGCGATTTCAATTGGTAAAAGCTGTGCGACCAACCTGGCCTGATCGACAACCGGGATGATTGTCGCAATGCGGTTGGTTTTCAAAACTTCCAGCCGGTCGTTGTCGTCGCCGCAGAAAAAAATATAGCTGGTAAACAACGGCAGCAGCGACCTTATGGTACGGCCTTTTTTGCGGCTGACTTTCCAGCTCATCGGTAAAAAATACTGAATCTGCTTGCTCAGCAGCGACCAGGCAACCGCTTTTTCATTGCGGCTGCGGGTGTGAGCCACCCACCAGGTGCCGACAAACTGCTTAATATTTTTATCCTCTGGAAACAGCAGAGGAGGATTCTCTTCTTCTTTCAGCATTCGTATGTTCCAGTATTGAAATTTATTCGCCTATTATACTGTAATGGATGAATCTGGCAACCCCAAGACAAATAAAAAAAGCCCATCCTAAAGATGGGCTTGTATCGCCGGGGTGCTTCTTCTTAGCTGTTTCTTACCATGTCTTTACTTCTTACCCCGTGATTTGTTCTCGTGGGTGAGCGTTTTGATACTGCTCTTTCATTCGGCTGGTGGTGACATGGGTGTAAATCTGTGTTGTGGATAGTGACTGGTGTCCCAGCAGTTCCTGAACGCTTCTCAGGTCGGCGCCGTTATTAAGCATATGCGTGGCAAAGCTGTGACGCAGGGTGTGCGGGCTGATGGCCGGGTCCAGTCCTGCTTCAATCAGATATTTATCCATTTTACGGCGGACGCTGCGGGTGCTCAGGCGTTTGCCGTGCTTGTTGGCAAACAGGACTTTGCTGTCAAAGTTCGGATCGCTTTCCATCCGGCGGTTCCGATATTCCAGATAACGCTGAATCGATTGCAGAGCACGTGAGCCGACCGGACAAATACGTTCTTTCTTGCCTTTGCCGCGGATATGAATGACTTCACTGAGAAAGTCCACATCATCCAGATTCAGCGAAACTAATTCGCTGACGCGAAGGCCGGTGCTGTACATTGTTTCCATCATCGCACGGTCGCGTGCACCCAGCCAGCTGTCAGCGGGGGGGGTGTCCAGCAGCTTTTGAATCTGTTCATAATCCAGAAACTTCGGCAGCTTCTTTTCCTGCTTGGGCGTTTTAATGGTGCTGACGGGGTTGCTGCTGATATGATGGCGTTTGACGAGGAATTTGTAGAAACTGCGAAGGGTCGCCAGTTTGCGTGCCAGGGTCGACTTGGAATACTTCTGGTCATTCAGTGAAACCATATAGCCGCGTACCGTATCGACATCGGCGGCCAAAAGCAGCTGGTCCACTTTAGGCTCTACAGCGACCGCCGTGGCGACTCCGCCGTCAGAATTGCTGTAGCTGTTGGCCGAATTCGATTCAGACGGTCCAAGCAGATACATAACAAACTGCTCCAGATCCGTGCCGTAGCATCGGGCGGTATAGTCTGAAAAATGCTTTTCAAACTTTAAATAATTGATGAAGTCCTGAACGGTAGCAGAGTTTTTCATGTGTAATCCTTCGTCTATTAAATTTAGGGTTCACGGCCCATTCAACCAAGTCCTTTTGGTCGTTATTACATCGATTGTATTGGATTCGGGGCATCGCGGAACAGCAGTTCGTCGGCCTGCCCGATGAGCGTCTGGCTGAGTTTAAAACTCAGTACCGCCGCGTCAAACCAGTCAAAGTCACTATGTGCATCCAATGCGTTGGCAACCAGCGCGTCAAGAACCTGCGATTCACATCCTTCCTCGTACCGGAAAATGTATCGCTGCTGACCTTTATTTAATGTCAGTTGTTTTTTAATCGATTCCATAGACGACTTCTCCGCATTTTCAAAAGTTGTTATTATTTGTTATCGGGCTGAATTGAACTATCTAAAGTCCAATTTTCGAAAAAAGCGGAAATTATCAGCCTTACGCCGCATTTTTGGGCGACGACAGAAATATCGACCGATAATCAAGGGGTCTTAAGGGGTTTTTGTGAAATTTTGAACGTGAAAATAGAAAAAAATTATTCGATGGGGGTATAAAAGAGTTTATCACCTCTTTTTTCAGAGGTAATTTGTCTTAGATGAACCAGTTTTTCAATGGTCTGCTCGACAATCGCTTTGTCCGCCCCCAGGCCAGAGCAAAGGTCGTCGATGCTGCAAGGTCTTCGGCTGAGCATTTCCAGAACCGAATGCGGGGTGCAAGTGGACAATCCGGATTTAGTTTGTTTGTAATCTGCAATCACTTCTGCGCTGCGGCCTAATTGTCGAGCGATGTGGTCCATTTTTTCGGGGGATACCGGCTGGATGTGCTTATGGGCGGTAGGGCGGACGGCCGTATTCAGCTGGATTTTATCTGGATTAATTTTGTCTATAATTACGCCTATTTTGTCAAGAGCAGATTGCGAATCGTTGATCCCCTCGCAGATAAATACCTCCAGCCAGATTTTTCCAGAATAGGTCTTACGAAACGAAGCCAATCCTTCGATGAATTGGTCAAAGTGAATATCCGGATGGGGCAGGTTGATTTTTTGGAAGGTGTCGGCATCGCCTGCATCCAGCGAGGGCAAAACCACATCCGCCCTGGCGCAGTCATTTCGGACATCGGCACGCCATAAAAGACTGCCATTGGTAATAATTGCGACGGGAATTGAAGTAATCTGATGGATTTGGTCGATTAATTGCCCCAGCTCGGCATGGAGGGTCGGTTCCCCTGAGCCGCTGATGGTGATATAGTCCGCCTTTAGCCCTGCATGAATTCGCTGCTGTATTTCATCCAGAACATCCGCAATAGGCACATACGACTTGCGTTCCAATAATTGCGGAGCATCTTTTCCAAGCTGGCAATAGAGGCAGTTTTGCGTACAGGTCTTCAGCGGGACGATATCGACACCCAGACTCAATCCCAGCCGGCGGGAGGGCACAGGGCCAAACAGATAACGTTCCTTTGTGCTCATTTGCGTATCAATTCGAAGATGGCCTTGCACCGCTTCAGCAGCGACTCGACCTTGTGCAGTTCCAGCATACAGGCCGCATCGCAAAGGGCTTTTTCGGGTTCCGGGTGAACTTCCATAAATAAGGCGTTGGCGCCGGCGGCAACGGCAGCTTGCGCCAGGATGGGTGCCAGATGGCGGCTGCCCCCGCTGGCCTGTCCCAGCCCGCCGGGACGCTGGGTGCTGTGGGTACAGTCAAATATGACCGGACAGCCCAGCGACTGCATTTCAGGGATAGCCGTCATATCATTTACCAGCCGGTTATAGCCGAAGAACGTGCCGCGTTCGGTCAGGGCGATTTTTTCATTTCCGCATTCCTGAATCTTATTGACGGCATTTTTCATTTCTGCAGGCGAGACAAATTGTCCTTTTTTGACGTTGATGGGCTTGCCGGTTTTGGCACAGGCTGCCAGCAGGTCTGTCTGCCGGCATAGAAAAGCGGGAATCTGAATCATATCAACGACCTTGCCGACAGGCTCGGCCTGGCAGGGTTCGTGAACATCGGTTAAAATCGGCAGCCCCGTAACCTCTCGAATATGCTCCAGGACGGCCAGACCTTTTTCCAACCCCGGGCCGCGAAAGCTGCTGATGCTGGTACGGTTGGCTTTATCGAAACTGGCTTTAAAGATGATTTTTACGCCAGTCCGCTGGCCGAGTTGCTTCATTTGCTGTGCGATTTCGAGCGTCAGGTCATCGTCTTCAATAACACAGGGCCCGGCAATCACAAAAAAGTCGCCTTCCAAGCCGACTTGAATATCTTTAATCGAAAAGGGAGTTGTCATAGATTATCCTATCATTCTTCGTAATCGTGTTCGAATCCCGGCGGGCTTGGCTCCGGGAGGAACCATCACCTCGATGGCATGGGGAATCACGCTGATGTCCATCGGCAGATCCGGCCCCGGGTCGCCGTCCAGTTCGGTCGGAATGCCCGATACGGGCGATTCAATCCGGACGGTTTTTGCTTGGGCATAAAATGTTGCTTTCGACCGCAGGTGCCGTTTCAAGACCGTGCAGGCCGCATGCCGAAGCAGCCGCCAGCATGAGCCGCATTCCATTACGCAGACATCCAGCAGCCCATCGCTGTAGTCGGCATTTTTCAGGATTTGCAGGCCGATGGCGTAGCGGGAGATATTGCCGATAAATACCAGCCCCTTGCCTTCAAAAAACGGTTTGCCGTCAACGGTGACTTTCATTGGGGCAAAATCATAATCCCAGAACGTTCTCCAGATGGGCCAAAAATAGGTCACATGGCTGATGTGACCTTTGCGGACGGCGTGGACGCGGTGGACGACTTTGCCGTCAAAACCGAATCCGGCGATGGATGTGAAATGCTGGCTGTTGGCTTTGCCCAGATCCAGCGGACGCAATTGGCCGTGTTCAAAGGCCCTGATGACCGTCTCTAATTTGACATCATAGCCCAATTCATTGGCCAGCAGGTTTTCCGTCCCGCAGGGCAGGATCAGCAGGGGTTTTTGAGAGCCGCTTAGCCCATGTACGATTTCTCGGATAGTGCCGTCGCCGCCGGCCCCGACAATCACCGCGCAATCCGGATCGGCCGCGGCCTGCTGGGCCAGCTGACAGCCGTGCTCCAGGGACTGGGTCAGCTGCCAATGAGTCCGGTATCCTTTTTGTTCCAGATAGGCGCGGAATCCGCTGATCAGCCGTTTATTGCTGCTGGCACCCGAGTTGGGGTTTATGATTAAATGAATACTGCCGTCTTTTGGGTTCATATTATTTGCTTATAATAATAATTTCAGAGGTAAGATAACCTGCAATGGTAAAATAATCAACACTCATTTCCCGTCGGATAAAGCTTTGGCTATCAGCCGGGCGTACCCTTCTGAAATATGGGCTTTGGGGTCCAATCCGAGTTTTTCGAGGACGGCGGCGACAGCGGTTTCGCTGGGGCCTTCGATTTCGACAAATTGGCCCAGTTCCTGGACATCGTCCAGGCAGATTTCACAGGTGTCCAGCTGCCAGATCCGGCGTTTTTTCTCGACGCGCAGGCTTCGATGGCAGCCCAATTGTTCCAGAATCAGGACCATGGCCTGATGGCTGGACAGGGTCGTTTCGATCTCGGAGCGGGATTTAAATGCCGAGTCCTGGCGGGGACCTTTGAAGGCCAGGATAAACTGTTCGCCCTTGCCTTTGGTGATGCGTTTGCGGAGTCTTAGTCCGCAGTCATTGTTGAGCAGAGTGCTTGAAGCGGTGTCAAAATAGATATCCTCTTCCCAGACCGTCGATACCGGGGTTGCCCCTGCCTGAACCAGCCTGTGGACGATAAGATCCAGGTTGTCAACTTTGATTTTTGCTTCGATTTCCAGCTTCATATAATCATTTTACGTCAGGCTGCCGGCTTCGTCAAAAGATTTTAAAAAGGATACAGCATATAGCCTTTAGAAATCGGGGACAGGTGCAACCCTCCTAAACTCAGAACCAGTTCCCGTTTTTGGAAATGGGTTTGTTTGGGGAAAGAGCTTTTAGCAATTAGCGATTAGGTTTTAGCAAGAAAAGATTTCCACGAAAGGCACGAAAACCACGAAATTTTAACGCTAAAGACGCAAGCGAGGCAAAAGACGCAAAAATCAGAAGTCAGCACCCACAAGCCTCCGGCTTGAGGGTGGCACCCGAAACAGATGACAGATTTAAGAAGCTGTTAGATTTTAGCAAGCTATTCTTTCTTCCATCTTACCTATTTATCCAAATGGGTTTGTTTGGTTTTTTGTAAAACAGAAGTAAGATGTAAGAAGTAAGACGTAAGATTACGGGTTTTGTGCCAATGTTCCAATGTTCCAATGTTCCAATGTTTTTTTGTGTTGTGACGAAATCATTTTTATACAAATCATTTTTGGGTCTTAATTTGTCCAGTACAGCGTTATGTATCTATTTCGGCCAGTTCCTAAAGTCGGAGGCAAGGGGGGGCTTGGCGACCACGGGCTTACGCCGCGTGGCGATACTATATCGCCTGCTGCGCGGGCTGAAAGAGAAACGCCTGCGGAGTGGAGAACAGAATCTCAGATTGGAAATTTGAGATTTAATAACACCCCCTCTCGGCTGGCAAAGTTGTTAGCTCGGAGTTTTTTGTTCTTAGGCTGGCGGAATGCCGACAAGCGGCATGGAGAATTCAAGACCCCACCCCCGGATTGCCACGCACAAAACCAACTTTTAGCCATCTTCACTTTTCAAAGAACATACGCTTTGCAGGGTAAAACGTACGCCATTTCCTGTCAAATGACTTTTTAAAAATAAAGCCAATGGAAAAAAGTAAAAAGGTAAAATTCAAAGAACCCAAGAACACAAAAGGATAG
>JBHJNC010000283.1:0-3044 GCA_048497675.1 Gimesia maris | reverse complement strand
TCTCCCGGAATGACGGTTATACCCTTGTTTACCTTGATGGGATATATTGTCTTTTATTCCGGAGTGAATGAGAAACTATATGCGGCGGCGTATAGCTGGGTTGGCCATATTCGCGGTGGTATCGCGATGGCGACTATCGCTGCCTGTGCGGCGTTTGCGACGATTTGCGGTTCGAATACCGCTACTGCCGCAACGATGTCCACAGTCGCACTGCCGCAGATGAAAAAGTACGGCTATAACCCGATGCTCAGCACCGGTTCTGTTGCCAGCGGCGCAACGCTCGGTGTAGTTATCCCGCCCAGTGTCGTGTTGATTATTATCGGCTTATCGACAGGGCAATCTATTGAAAAGCTTTTTTACGGGGGTATTGGAGCAGGTGTATTGTTGGCACTGGCTTTGATTTTAACAGTTTATGCCATTTGCCTGATTTGTCCTATGTGGGGACCAACCGGTCCCCGGACGACCTGGAAAAACAAAATGTTGACTCTGCTGGGGGCATGGGAAACCATCCTTCTTTTTCTGCTGGTGATTCTGGGGATGTATTTCGGCTGGTTTACTGCCGCCGAAGCCGGGGCGGCGGGGGCTTTTCTGGCGATTGCGGCAGGTCTGCTTCAGAAAAAATTAAGCCGGGCCAATTTTCAAAATGCCCTGAAAGATTCTCTGAAGTCGTCATGTATGGTTATTACCATCGTGGCCGGGGCGATGATTTTCGGCAAGTTTCTCGCTGTAACCCGTCTGCCCTTTGATTTGGCGGATAATGTCGTGGCGTGGCCTGTTTCCAAATCGGTGATTCTCTGGGCGGTCTTTATCATTTACATCCTTGGCGGGACGATCATGGATGCGTTGGCGCTGCTGATCATTACGCTGCCGATTTTTTATCCGCTGGTGGTGGATAAGCTCGGTTATGATCCTATCTGGTTTGGTGTGGTGATTACGGTGATTACGACACTGGGGGCAATTACCCCGCCGGTGGGGGCGGCCATGTTTGTTGTCGCGTCGATGGCCAAAGAGATCCCCATGAAAGATGTCTTTAAGGGAGTGTGCTTCTTTATCCCGGCTTACATCGTCTGTATTTTCTTGTATATGCTCTGGCCGCAAATTATTACCTGGCTGCCGAGTCTGATGAGGTAAATTACCGCTATTCGACCCCGAGTTTGAGCCGTAGCGTTTGGAGATTGACCACATCTTCACGATTGTACAGCAGTAGAGTTTCCATCGCCGCTGCGTTGTGGTTGTTGACATAATCCCACCACAGCCGCACGGCCATCCAGCCGTCAATGCCCTGGGTTTGCCGTCCGATGCCGAGTGTTTTCTCGACCGCTTTAAGACCGCCTTTGAGTTTGTTTTTCCAGCAGTCAATCATCAAGTCACGGCAGCGAATCCGCCTTTCGATATCAACCCCGACGGCGTGCCGAATAAAGGGCAAGTCGAAGCGGTGGCCGTTGTAGGTGTAGAGCATTTCAACGTTGTCAAGGGTTCGGGACAGCGCCGTTTCGGTAATATCCCTGCCTACAAGCTGCACGACGTCCATCGATTCGTCCCGTTCGATTGCAATTCCAATGACAGTGATGTCGTGGCTGTGCCGGCTGCATCCGGTGGTTTCAATATCGAGATAAGCGCGAACGATACTCATTCTCTCGCCTGACAGATTGCGTTGGCGACTTTAACCACATCCATCATTTCCGCTACATCATGGACGCGGACAATCGATGCGCCTTTGGCAACAGATAATGCGACGGTTGCGGCCGTGCCAAAAGTTCGATCTGCGGGGTTGTCTTTACCGGTAAGCTGGCCGATGAACCGCTTGCGGCTGGTTCCAACCAAAACCCGATAGCCGGTTGCGGTAAATTCCTCCAGATGCTTGAGCAGCGTAAGGTTGTGCTCTGCGGTTTTGCCAAAGCCAATGCCGGGATCAATGAAGATTTGGTCTTTTGGAATTCCCAAAGACTCGGCAAATGCAGCGCGATTCAGCAAGTATTGTTTGATTTCGGCGACGACATCATCATAGTGCGGATTGGATTGCATGGTTGCCGGCGTGCCGAGGATATGCATCAGGATGACGGGAATCCGCTTTTCTGCTGCTAATTTCCCCATATTGGGGTCAGATAGAGCAGTAATATCGTTGATGATATTAGCGCCGGCCGCAATTGCCGCTTTGGCGACTTCGGTATTGCTGGTGTCGATGCTGATAGGAGTTGCGATTTGCTTTCGCAGGGCTTGAATAATGGGTATTGCCCGGCGGATTTGTTCATCGGTATCTACCGCCTGCGAACCCGGACGAGTCGATTCGGCGCCAATATCGATAATCGCCGCGCCATCTTTGGCCATCTGAATACCGTGTTCGACGGCTTTGTCAACAGATAGAAACTGCCCGCCGTCACTGAACGAATCCGGCGTAACGTTCAAAATGCCCATTACAAGACAGCCGGAAGAAAAATCCAGCAACCCTGAGGGCCATCGCAGGATGGGATTAATTATCTCTGGCATATCTGGAGACCGATGCCGGATAGTTTCGCAGCCAATGGCGATTTTACGTCCGGCAGATAAACTTTGGTATTTTGAAATTCCCGACGTTCGGGATAATTCTTACGCAGCAGGTCAAAAAATTCGCCGCGTTTGTCGGGCTCCTGCAGCAGAATTTCACGGGTATTAAAATCATCCCGATTGATGACATAAATCCGCTGGACTACATCGTGTATAATCACCTGTTCGTCCCGTTTTAATTCTTCGTCACTGAGGCGAATTGCCGGCGTTTGCGGAGCAGGCAGAAAGTCTTGCACCGTATGGATTGGCTTTAGATTAAAATGTTTGCACAATGCTTCATAAATCATAATCAGCCCGGCGACTTTACCGTCGAATGAATAGCCTGCAATATGCGGTGTGGAAAGGTCAACCTTTGCCAATAACTCCGGGTCGATATTCGGCTCATTTTCCCACACGTCCAAAACCACGCCTGCCAGGTGCTTGCTTGCCATCGCCTGTTTCAGTGCGGCCGTATCCATCACACCGCCTCGACTGGTATTCAAGAAAAAAGCCCCTTTTTT
>JBHJNC010000282.1:0-12380 GCA_048497675.1 Gimesia maris | reverse complement strand
CGCAGTTATCCGACCTCAAATATCGTCATTACCGGCGGCGAGCCGATGGTCAATCCGAAACTGCCTGAGCTGGTTAGGGTGCTGCATCGTTTGGGGCTTCATCTGACTATCGAAACGGCGGGAATTACCTTTGTTCCCGATTTGCCTTGCGATTTGATGAGTATCAGCCCGAAGCTGTCCAATTCGACCCCGACTGATCCGGCTCTGGCCAAAGTCCACGAAAAAGCGAGGTTTAATTTGCCCGCGCTGCGTCAGCTGATGCAGGCCTACCGGTATCAGCTTAAATTTGTGGTTGATACCGCCGAGGATTTGGATGAAATTGTTCAGGTCGTCGGACAGCTGGGGAGCGTCAATCCACAAGATGTGTTCTTGATGCCCCAGGCGATTACCCGTAAAGAGTATCTCGAAAAGTCGTCCTGGCTGGCCAATTATTGCCTGCAAACCGGCTTTTCGTATGGCCATCGTCTGCATGTGCTGCTCTGGCCGGGAATCAAAGGCAAGTAGCGCGGACCACTTATCCCTAAAGGCCTAAGCCATGGCGGCAGCTGGCCAAACCCATATAAAGGTTGTGCGTTAGGGGTGCAACTTGTTACGCTGAAAAAAAATTTAAAATTTCCCAAAAATTTTCATCCTCAGCGGCAGCTGTTTTAGGCTGGATATTATTGGACGCGACAAGAAAGGATTTTGTGTACCACCTATGGATTGTGGTGGCCTGCCGATAAAAACATCATTTTGTGGTGTCAATCCGATAGAAGTGTCTTTATTGTTAAATTAGATAATTCAAGAAAAAATTGAGTCTCTTCCGATATGGTTAGGGTAAACAAGGACGTTTATCACAACTATCTACTGGGAGAGTAATATGAGTAAGAGAGAATTGATTGATTGTATTATCGAACTGAATCGGACGGCCAAGCCTGAGTTTCTGGCACAGTTTTCACCGGAAGACCTGGATAAATACCTCGACAATTTGCTGGGTGTAGAAATCGAAGACTACGCGCTTTGCGCTTAATACGGCATCCCTTCCCCAGGGGAGAAATGGGGAGATATGGTAGAACAATATAGGCTGCAGCGGGTATAACCCATCCGCTGCAGTCTTTTTTTAGAGCACTCCTTCCGTTTTCTGATATAATACCCCCGAACCAATGGCAAAATAGCCCAAGAGTTTTCCAAAAATGCAACACATAACAACAACGCTTGATTCATCTTCCTACCCGGATGCCGCGGATCGCAAACGGACCATGCGGCTATCGATATTTGAAGGTATCATTGCCCTGGTGATGTTTGGATTAATCCAGAACTATTACATTCCCTATCTCAATGCCTTAACCGCCAGTAAACTGGCTATCGGTATCGGCTTTGGCACTCATCTGCTGACCCAGGGGCTGGTACAGATATGGTCGCCGGCACTGCTGCGGCTTTTTGGAAAGTATAAGTCTTTTGTTGTGGTAAGCACGCTGCTGCAGGGACTGTTGCTGATTCCGTTTGGGCTGGTCTATTACTGGTGTACCGATAATGTGATCTGGCCCAGCATTCTCCTGATGGCTTCGGCCTCAATTGCCGGCGGCAGTACCGTAGGGGTCTGGGCGGACTGGATGAGCCATATTGTACCCCGCAGAATTCGCGGGCGTTATTTCAGCTTCCGCACCGCGCTGCAGACTCTCTCTCAATTGACTGCTTCGCTGGCTGCGGCGTACTTTCTCGACCAAACCCAAAATGTCATTGGTGTGTTCACCTGGATTTGGATTGTCGCGGGTGTATCCCGCATCATTTCGGGGTTCCTGTTTTGCTGGCATTATGACCCGCCGGAAATTTACGAGCGTCCGCCGGTGCAGGTGCGTTTCAGGGATTTTGTCGCCCAGCTTCATACCCATTCCTATGGCAAGTTTATCCTGGCGTATTCCCTGTTGTTTTTCGGTGCGTATTTTTCCGCCCCGTTTTTTACCCTGCACATGCTCAATGATTTGCATTTTAACTACATCCAGTATGGCTGTGTGCAGCTTATTGCTCCGGTAGCGACAATATTAAGTCTGCACTTCTGGGGAAAAATCTGTGACCGCCTCGGCTATGTGATGCCGATGCGGCTGACGGCCACCGTCATTCTCATGCTGCCATTAGGGTGGCTTATCAGCGGCAACTTTTGGTATTTGCTCGGGCTTAATGTTGTAGGCGGGTTAGCCTGGGGCGGATTTACCCTCACTTCGTTTAATTACAGTATCGGCGAGCTGCCCAGTGGCAAGCGACTGGCCTATATTTCCTATATGAATGCGATTGCCGCGGTCTTTTATTTCGCCGGCTCGGCGCTGGGAGGCTGGATTGGTCCTATGCTGCCGGCGTTTACCATCTTTCAGATGCACAGCATTTTCGCCTTCAGCGCATTATTGCGTCTGCCGGCAGTATTGATTTTTCAGACCCTTCCGACGGATGAGCCGGCCGGTACTCGTATGAGTGCGGTCGAAAAATTCTTCTTTAATCCCAGGCGGTTTATTTCTGGACGATTTACCCGGTAATGGTGCCGTTTTCGACGGGTGCTTCTTGCTGGGGCGGGGAGGCGGCCGGTCCCAGGGCTTTTTCGATTTCATCGGACGTCGGAACTGGGGCGGGCAGCTGTACCATCGCGTTGGATTTGAATTGGAGCAGTACGCCTTGCTTACCATTGGGGACATTAAAGACAAAGTCGAGCCAGACATTCTGGTCTTCGTTCTGTTGTTCGCTGGACAGGGCAATGATATCCGTGAGGTTTTTTTTCTCAAGCTTGCCTCCCTGCAGGATGCCGACAGGATAGACTACCTCGCCGCTGCCGCCCAGGCTGTTTGCCCTTTCCGACGGTTTGGCAATCATCCGCACCTGAGCCATCAGGAATGAAACCACCCCTTTATCGTTTCTGGCTCCGCCGTCACTAATGTCTCTAAACGAGATATGGGCTCGAACCACGGTTCCCGTCCCAACCTCGGGAATCTCCATCGTGCGAACGGGTTTTTGGCTCCCGCCGGGAACGGATAAAGCCTTACTGGATACCAGCGGTGAAACCTCTTTATCCAGTCCATATCGGTTAATATGGTTGCGATTGATAAAATCCGCAGAAACAACCGCAAAACTTTTACTTGAATCTCGACTGAAAAGACTAAATAACCCGCTGACAATACTATCAGGATAGCAACTGGAAGCTCTTATGTTCTGTTCATTGAGCGTTGTGCCGGAGAACCGGTCATAGGCAAAGCTGCCTTTCATTGGAAGCATTCCCAGTCCAACCAGTATATTCCCTGATATGGTTAATCCGGTCATGGTCCCTAAAACAATTGCAGCGGCAATTTTGACATTCTTGCCTAAATCGATATTGCCTCCCGAAAGGCGATCGAACAACTCGCGAAGCAGGGCAAATGAAAATGCGAAAATCGCCAGAAAGCTTCCAGTCCAGGCCCATGCCCCGCCGTAGCCGCGAGAGATAAACAGATTGGCGACGATCTCGTAATAATTGAAGGCCGCAATCGAGCCAAAGATTGCCGCCATCAGTGAAACAAAGGCGGTTATGGGCGAAAACTTCAGATAAAAATGTGCGGCAGTATATCCGGTTACCAGCAAAATAATTGCGATCGCTATCACGATATTACTCCTATATTATGCGTTCTTTGACGCGAAATTACGTATGACTTCATTAATCGAGGTCGAACCATTGGTTACTTTTTTGATGGCCTGTTCCTGCATATACAGCATTCCGGACTTGCGAAGCGCCGAACCGATTTCCTGTATGGTTTTCGACGAACGGATGGCCTGGCGAATATCGTCGTTAATGCGAATGGTTTCGAACAAGCCGGTGCGGCCGTAAAAACCGGTACCCTGGCATTTTTCGCAAACGATAGGTTTGCCGTGTTTATCGTATTCAATTTCAGCCGGGCGATAGAACATCTCGACCTGATCTGCGGGCAGATTAAATTTCTTAAACAGCGCCGGGTTGGGCTTATACGCCTGACGGCATTCGGGACACAGCGTACGAACCAGCCGCTGATTGATGACGGCTTCCAGCGTATCGGCAACCAGGTTTTTGTCGCCGACGAGCTTAATAAACTTGTCGATGGTTTCAATCACGCTGGCGGCATTCAGTGTTGCATAGACGACTTTTCCGTCTTTGGCGGCCGCGCAGCACAGTTTGGCGCTGAGATCTTCTTCGCAATCCGATACACCGATGATGTCCGGTCCGCGGCGAAAGACGGACTGGAGTTTTCGCGAAAACGTCGTTGTGCCGGTATCGCTGAGAGTGTACTCATTTTGTGTGATGCTGGGCAGGTCGGCCGCGATTTTGCGTTCGAGGGTGACGATGTTATTCAGGAACGGGTCGTGATTGCCAAGCATCGCATACATGGTGCTGGTTACGCCGCTTTTGGGGATACCCGAAAGCAGTATCAGTCCGCTCTTGCATTCACCAAGCGACTGGATGGACGCCGATTGATTTTCATTCAGTCCCAGTTCGATCAGTTTGCGGGAAGTGTAGTCTTCGGCTTTAATCAGACGAATTTGTTCGCCTGCCGTCGAGCCGGCGGTTTGCACCTGCCAGGCGACCTTGCTTTTCCAGTCATGTCCGCGCTGGGAAGCAAATGTGCCGAGCTGGGGTTTTCGTTTTTCTTCTACTTCCAGATCCGCCAGCTGTTTGATATATCGAACCAGTGAATCGATTTCTTCCCTGGTACGTTCTCCCTGGCTGCTGGAGACGCCGTCGATTTCGTAGATCACGGCGTAGTTTTCTTTTTGCGGATTCAGGATGACCTGGCTGACGCGGCGCCACAGTGCATCGTCGGTTAGTTCGCACAGTGTTTGAAACGCCTCGGCTTCCGGGCTCTTTGGGTTGGGCAGAGGAACTTCATTTTTGTTGGCCGTAATAAACATCAGGCCGCGGCTGGACTTCGAGACTTTTTTGTTGGGATTAGATAATAACGACCGGATATGACTGGCGGTAAGAACTCTCTCAAACTCCGCTACACGCGAGTTGCGATGCATCACATAGGCCATTGAGGCGGCGCCGACAACAACCACATAAACCAGTAAGCCAATCCAGAAAAAAGGAATGAGCAGCCAAATCCAGATTGAGACCGCGCCGGCGAGGGCTACAATTGCAGTCCACTGTTTGCGGTCGGCCCGGACCGCCTGGCAGTCCATATAGACCCAGTTGACCAAGGGCATCCAGAGGACGAAAAATGCCACTGTCAGCAGCAGTTTGTATATCGAGATGTACCCCCCGAATTCAATCGCCGCAAGAAGATTCATTTGCATGTTGATATCCTGTTTTTAATCTATTATGAATACTATAATTACTCCCGCTGTCCCTACTCAGGCGGCGGGTCTACCTGCTCATTTATATTACATAATACCGCTGGAGGTGGTGCGAATACCCTTCATCGCCATCTTGAGTTCTTCGACGTTCGGGGCGTAATCCATTGCCACACGCAAATCGATCCATTCTTCTTCGACCAGCCGGCACAGACAGGACGTAAAGTCAATCATGCCTTCACCGCTGCCGGCGCGAATGGCCGTTGGGATGTCCGCTTCGCGTTCTTCGGATATCAGTTTGCGGATGATCGGCGTGCGAATCAGTACCTCGACGGCAGGTACGCGCGGCGATTCAGGACGAATCCCGGGCAAAAGCTGCTGACTGACAATCGCGCGAATCGTTAATGCGAATGTCGAACGGGCCAGGGCTCGCTCTTCCTGCGGGAACAGGTCGAGAATACGCTGAATGGTCTGTGCGGCGTTATTGGCGTGCAGCGTGCCGAACACCAGGTGGCCGGTTTCCGCCGCACGCATCGCTGCGGTCAGCGTTTCCTGGTCGCGCATTTCGCCGACCAGCACGATATCCGGGTCCTGACGCATCAAGCTGCGAAGGGCGCTTTCCCAGTTCGGAACATCGATGCCGATTTCACGCTGAGAAACGATGGATTTCTGGTCCACATGGAGAAATTCCAGGGGGTCTTCGATGGTAACGATATGGGCCGCACGTGTCCGGTTGATGTAGTCCATCATCGAAGCGATGGTGGTGCTTTTACCCGAACCGGTAGGGCCGACGACAAGAACCAGGCCATCGTGCGTCGTATCGGCGATTTTCTCAATTATGGGAGGCAGATGGAGTTTTTCAAAAGGAGGAATTTTACTGCTGATTCGGCGGGCGGACATACTGACAAAATTACGCTGCCGGAAAGCGTTGATACGAAAACGATCTGTCGGTCCAACCTGATAGGCAAAGTCCAGGGCCCCGTTTTCCAAAAAAAACTGTTTCTGCTTGGGGCTCATGATTTCAAAGACCAGTTCTTCAATTCGTTTTTCGGTCAGCGGCTCAGCCGTGGTTTTTTTCAGCTTGCTGCTGATACGCATAATCGGCGGCATGCCGACTTTGAGGTGAAGGTCGCTGGCCTCGGCTTTCACGGCGGCCTTAAAAAACTTGTCAATTTCAGGTGTTTTATCCTCAAAAACCTGACTATCAATCGGTTGACCTGTGGTCATCGTCGACTCCCGGCGTATGCCTGCTATAAGTCCTGAAACAACGTATTAAATGCAAAATAAATACGAGATATTCACTGTCCGAATAATTGAAATATAAACAACGAATTATAATGGAGATGGTCTCTCTCGTCAATTCCTATCCTCACTATAATACCTAAATTTCAGCTTAATAAACTGGCTTTTTTAGCGTGTCAGCAGGATGGTCAGCAGCATATAAATCGCAACGCTGATAGAGTCGTTGGCGGTGGTAACCAGCGGGCCGGAGCTGATGGCCGGGTCAAGCCCGATTTTGCGGAATAAAAACGGCAGCAAGAGTCCTAAGGTCGTAGAAACCATAATTGACGAAAACATAGCCAGTCCCAAGGCAAGGGCGATATAGATTTGCTGGTGACCCAAGGATTGGGCAAAAAGCGGGTTTTCGGCAACTCCCGGGGAGTTGTTTAAAATGTTATTATGTATGGGGTTATGTGCCAATTTAGGCAGATAGGCACAGACGCATCCCGCTACAATCCCGCATGAAATTGCTACCAGCAGGGCCACACGCACTTCACGCAAAAAGACTTGTCTGACCCGGGTTGCGGCAAGGTCGCCGGTGGCTAAGCCGCAAACGACAATTGCTGATGTTTGGAGTCCGGCATTACCGCTAATTGCTCCAATCATCGGGGCAAACAAAAACGCCATGACAAAGACATACAACTGGTCCCATTGGGTAAATAAGGTCTTGAAATACAGCCCTAAAAAGGCAGTGATGGCTGTCCCTAAAAGGCAGGGCAAAAGCCAGGTCATTCGCACGCGAGCGGCGCGGAAAATCGAGAATGATTCCAGCTCTTCTGCGTCCGTGCCGGCCATGGTGTAGATGTCTTCGGCGGCCTCTTCTTCGGCCACTTCGATGACGCGGTCAGCGGTGATGCCGCCGACTAAAAGGCCTTGTTCGTCGACGACCGGAGCAAGAAGTAAGTTGTTTTTCTTAAATAGGTTACGAATTTCTTCCTGGTCTGTGTCGACTTTTACAACCACGGTTTCCGGGTCAATGATTCTGCCCATCGGGGTTTGCGGATTACTCATCAAGAGATGGCGGGTCCCGACTGAGCCTAAAAACCGCCTTTGTTTGTCGACAACAAAGACGCAGTAGAATTCTTCCTCACCTTCGGCCTTGCGAATCTTGTCGATGGTTTCCTGGACGGTCAGGGTATCTTCGACGGCCAGAATCATCGGCTGCATGATACCGCCGGCCGAGTCTTCTTCGTATTTCATCAGCCCCTGGATCTGCAGGGCGTCTTCATTATCCAGATTGGCCAAAACTTCCTGGCTTTCGTCCTCATCCATCTCTGCCAGCAGGTCGGCGGCTTCGTCCGGCGGCAGTTCTGAGACCAAATCGGCGATTTCTTTGTCTTCAAGGACCTCATCGAACAGTTCGGCACGGGTCGCTTCGTCCACCTTTTCAAGCACTTCGGCGGCAAGCTCTTTGTCCTCCATCGCGTCAAAAACAGCCCTTTTCTGGTTATTATCCAGCATTTCGACTGCTTCGGCAATGTCACTGGCCCGCTGTAAGTCCAGAAAAGCCCCCAGAGCTTTGAGGTTATTATCCTCTAATAGCCCGATGATCTCTTCGTATATGGTTAAATTTTCTTCGGACATCCGACTCGCCTGTTCTGTTCGGTCCATTCCTAAGATGGTAAAATCTCTGCTTCCAGGCAGATTTAGACTTTACCAAACTCTGCAAAATCAATATAATAGTATCTTTGTATTCTGTGAACAGCAACAGAAAAAGAGGATTTTCTATGAAACGAATCGCATTTATACTTATTATTTTATCGATTTTTGTTGGTTTGGTGTCTTTTGCGGGGGCTGCTCCCAAACCCATTTCTGTTCAGCGTAAAGGACAGTGGACACTTGATGTCCAGTATAGCCAGCCGCAGCAGATTACCGTACGCATTCCGGGTCAGGCCACGCCCAAGCGGTATTGGTATCTTATCTTGACGTTAACCAATAACACAGAGAATGATGAAGTTGCGTTGATTCCTTCCTGTGAGCTGGTAACCGATACCTTTAAGACCATTCCCGCCGGCAAGGGAGTTTACAAAGAAGTCTTTGAGCAGATTAAGCGAAAGCACGAAGGACAATATCCCTTTTTGGAGTCTATGGATTTTCCTGATTTGCGTTTGCGTAAAGGAGCAGATAATGCCCGCGACCTTGCGATTATCTGGCCGGAGTTCGACCCCAAGGCCAACATCGTCAGCTTGTTTATCGCGGGGTTGTCGAATGAGTCAACCGCAATAGATGATCCGAACAAAAAAGATGAATCCGGTAAACCAGTTAAAATTTATCTGCAGAAGACACTGCAGCTTGACTATCTTAACGCAACCGACCCTTCGTTGCGTGAATTGGCCAGTCTGACATTCAAAAAGCAGGCATGGGTAATGCGATAATTGTATTTGCAAATAAATTGCCCATCTTACTATTTTGGTATTTTAATAAAATTAGGTATTTTTACGGATTGTTGTTAGTTCCTATAACATTACAATTATAGCCGTTCTTTTAATCATTTAAAGACGGTTAACATTTTCATTCGATTATGGTCTTAGATGCAGCGATGTAATAGTATGGTCGAGGACGCGACCATTTAGTTTTATAAAGCGAGGGGAGAACTTGCGTGAAGCCGGGTTTAGGGATAGACCCGGCTTCGTTTTTTTGTGTACCAAGCAGATGCCCGCCCGTGTAGAACTCTGTTTTCCCAGAATAGCGATGAAAGTGTCGCTGTCGATGGGTTTGTTTTGCCGCCGTTTATTTTTCGACTTGCTTTTGTCGGTACTGGACATACGCTTCGCGCATTCCGATGTAGGGGTCGACGGCGGCGGCTTTGAAGGCTTCGTATTCGCCGATATGAAGTGATGTCTTATTAAGGACATTAACCACTGAGATGCTGATTCTGGCCTCGTCATCTTCTACATAGAAAGTCGGATTTAGAAAATAGTCGCCTCCCATTCCAACCGAATCCCGCAGAGTTGATGGTCCCAGCAGTGGCCAGACCAGATAACATCCATTGTCCAAGCCATATACGGCCAGTGTTTGGCCGAAATCTTCGGCGGCCGGTTCGATTTTCCCCTTCTTCATCGCCGGATCCCAAATTCCCAAAACGCCCCACGTAGTATTGATGACAAAACGGTTGACTTCATTGCCGGCGGAATGGAATTTCCCCTGAAGCATGCAGTTAACCAGGCGAACGGGCGTTGTGATGTTGTGGAAAAAATTGAGAATACCGATACGGCCTGGTTCCGGTATAATGACTTTATAACCCTGAGCTGTGGGCTTAAGAACCCAAAAATAGAGCACGTCATTAACACCAAACATCCAGCGATTCCAGGGTTCGATAGGATCATTGATAATGATTTTCTGAGTTGAGAGCTCTTCTTCCAGCATATCAAATTCAAGCATATCAAAATCGGCTTGAGTGGTGGGCTTTTCAGCAGCCGTTACAACGGGTTCGGAAGATTTTTTGTTTTGCGAGCCCGAGCAACCGACGGCCGCAATCAGACACAGAGTTAGAAGATAACGTTTCATTTTGTATCCTCCTGATTCGATTGATTTTTTTGAGGTTTCTTGCCATACGGCTTAACCAGCACCAGCAGCTGCGGCAGCAGTGTCAGCGAGGCCAATAACGCAACGGTAATTGCCACGACAGTCAGCATACCAAAGTATATTGTCGGGATGAAATTCGACAGGCTTAAAATCGAAAAGCCGATGACTAAGGTGATGGTGGTGTAATAAATCGCATGGCCGATGCTGTCGTGGGAGCGATGCAGGGCGGCCTGATAGCTGCCGTCGGTTTCGACCTCGTGTCGGAAGCGGTGAATATAGTGGATGGTGTCGTCGTCGGCCAGACCTACGCCGATGGCGGCGATGGTAATGGTCATCATATCCAGCGGGATATGCAGCCAGCCCATGACGCCCAGAACGCAGCTGATTGCCAGCAGATTGGGAAAGATGGCAATCAGTGCGATACGTACCGAACGGAACAAAACCAGAAACGTCCCCAGCAGGAACAGCGATGCAAATCCCATCGTGGCGATCTGCGAAGTATACAGGCTTTGCAGCATATTATTGTACAAAACCAGCATCCCGGCCAGATTTACCTGCTCAGGCTTAAAGCCCAGTTTACCGGTCAGGTCGTGCCGCAGCTTTGTCAGAAATTCATTGCGTTTGAGAGTCGGTTCGGAATCACGAATGCGCACATTCAGGCGCACCTGATTATTTTCCACGGAGACATACGGCGTAACAAGCAGTTCTTTGAGCCGGTCGGGAATTTTATTAAACAGCAGCGCCAGCTCGACATTATCCAGCGGCTTACCGCCTTTGGTGCGTTCAATCATTCGTACCAGCGGAATAATCGACATCACTTTGCCGGTTTCGGGCAGACTTTCGAGATAGTCGTGAGCGGCGGCGATCCGGGAAATCTTTTCCGGGGTGAACCAGTATTTTTTATCCTGTGCGGTGTCGTCGAATTCATCAAACTCTTCAATTTCACTGTCAATATCGGCCAAAGCAGATGGCTCAGAGGATGTTGAAGACTCGGCGGACGTAAAATCGATAACCACATCCAGCGGCGTTGTTCCGCCAAGCTGCTGGTCCAGGACCTTCATCCCCTGATGGATTTCGGTGCTCGATTTGAAATAATTAATAAAGCAGTTTTCGACCTCAAGACGACGGATTCCGGCGATATTAATTGCAAGGAGAATGATACTGCCAATAACAATCCAGGGACCATAAGCGACGGTAAAACGGCCCAGCATGGGCGTTAATTGCCAACGGGGATCGGCTTTGGTGAAGGGTTTGCCGCGGGGCAGCAGCGCCAGTACCGCAGGCAGAATAATGAAGGGAATCAGCATTGAGATGGCCACGCCGACGACCATAATATAGCCGAAATTGATGACCGGCCGGATGCTGCAAAAGGCCAGCGATGCAAAGCCCGCCATGGTGGTTAAGCCCGAATACAGACACGGCCGCAGCATGGCACTGACGGTGTCCAAGACCAGTTCATCCTGACTGGCCAGCGGTTCTAAGGCGGCTATCTCACGATAACGCACCATCAGATGAATGGTCATCGCCAGGGTGATAATCAATTGCAGAGAGATGAAGTTGGAGCTGATGACCGTAACTTCCCAGCCGACCCAGCCGAGGATGCCGACGGTGCAAATAACGGAAATCACGCAGGTCAGCATCGGCAGAATGACCCAGGACAGCCTGCGGAAGATAACTGCAATCGTCAGAATCAGCAGCAAAAACACCGCGACGCCGAAAATACGCAGGTCGCTTTTGATAAAGCTGATCATATCGTCGGCGACCATGCTGACCCCGCCCAGGAAAATCCGGGCGCTGTCGCGATATTTATCCAAAACGGCCCGGATATTTCGGATATCCTGATGGCGGATTTGGCGGGCCTGATCCCGGTATTGCTGAAATTGTTCCACGGCTTGTTTGAGTTCAATTTTTTCCTGCGCTGAAATAACGCCGCTGGTTTCCTTGTCGCGCAGTTCGTTTCGGCGATACAATAAATCCATATACTGCGTATCATCCACGAAATTAATCAATATTGCCGTGGTCTTTTTGTCGGGTCCCAGCAGCAGCTCGCGATACAGAGGGCTGTTGAGAAATTCTCTGCGTGCCAGTTCGCGGTCTACCGTCGGTGAGCTGAGCGTCGGCAGGTCTTTTTGCTCGGTGAGCTGTTGGAGCGACAGCACAGGGCTTTCCAGCAGCGGAACGTCCAGAATCGTGGTAACCGAAGCGACATTCTTCAATAATTTCAGCTCGTCGCGCAGCTTCGCCAGGTGTGCCAGTGTTTGGTCGGAGAACAGGTCCTCTTTGGGGGTATATGTGACAGCCAGGAAATCGGCCTG
>JBHJNC010000281.1:0-5672 GCA_048497675.1 Gimesia maris | reverse complement strand
AAACCCCAACTGAGCAAGGTATCGTGTATATATCGTATAAATTCAGTTATTTTGTTCAATAAATAGATTCTGAATTCAATGATGCAAGATTCCCGACATAAAAAAGCGAATTTAATTGCAAACCCTGATATTTTATTGAACCTTATGTACGTCTATCCGTAAGGATATCAAAATAAAACTTAAATCTTTAATTACAGGAGTACAACAATGAAAATGAAAAGTATAGCAGCAGTCGCGTTAGCAGCATTGATTCTGGCAGCAGGTTCAGTGTGGGCAGGCGATAAGTGTTGCAAGTCAGAGAAAAAAGAATCAACCTGCCAAAAGGAAAATGTAGACAAGAATTGTCCAAAAGCTAAGGAGTGCGATAAAGCCAAAGAGTGCGAAAAAGCAAAAGATCCGAATTGTCCCAAAAGCGAAGAAGCCAAACCGGCCGCTTAATGGAACATGAAAGTAGGCTCAAAAGGCCTATTTTTGCATAAATCAGGGGAAAAACTTAGCGCATAATGGAACCGTAGCGAAAAGCAACGTTTCATTATGCGTTTTTTATTGGCTCAATTGAACCAGATGATTATTGAAAGGAATTATTGCGTTTATAAATGAAGTTTCGACCTTTTTTGGAAGATCGGCGGGCCGGGGCCAGAAAGGTCATCACACGGTTTTGTCGAGTAGATAGATGTCTTGTAATAACGCGGCCCCATAAATGATTCCTTAAAAAGCATTTCCCATAAGGTGTTTTATTCACATATCGAATTATCTCTATTTAAAGCATAGGAAATAAAAAAGCCCAGTCAAGAAATCCAAAGTCTTTTTTGGGCTTTCGGCGGATCTGTGCCGCTTTTAAATGCCATCGGTGGAGTGCTGCGTACCGTTCTAAAACCTGTGTTCATTTTCGCTGTCATATTTGTAACCCCCAAATTAACTGCGTTTCATTAAAAGAGAGTATATCAAAACACGGATTTTTCTTCAAGAATATATTAAGAAATTATTAAGATTTATAAAATTTATTCTTAATACTCTTTTTTTGTGGTATTAAAATAAGATATTATGGGTCTTTACGGATTTATGGAATTAAATTTTTTATTTTAGGGTTGGTCGGCCGGGTACATAAACTCAGGCATCCGGCGGACTTTGCCATCAGCATCGACACAGGCCAGAATGGAGGTTCCCTCGACGAGTATGATGCCGGTGGATTTGCGCTTAAGGACATAGGTATGCTCAACCCGGGCGCTGGTGATTTTGGTGCAGGTGGCGGTCATTTCCAGCTGCTCATCATAGAATGCCGGCCGCTTGTATTTGCAGGTCAGCTCAGCAACCACAAAATACACCCCCGCTTTTTCCAGATCGCTGTAGGCCAGGCCGTTGACGCGGAGCAGTTCGGTACGTGCCATCTCAAACCAGACGGGATAGACGGTATGGTGGATAACGCCGGACTGGTCGGTTTCGGCATACCGGGGGACAATGTCGATGGTGTACGAAGCAATCTTCGTACAGTCGGGAAACTCCATCGGCTTCATTTGTATTTCATCGGTTCTGGGTTTAACTCGCATATTTCACCTGTTTAATACGGGGTCAAAATAAAATTCCTGCTTTCTTGTCAAGGTCTAAACAATATCAAAAAAGCTTTAAATTTCAATTCCATTCCAGCTATTTTCGGTGTAGAATGCGTCTTTGAGGGTATTTGTTAAATAGAATTGCCATATCATTTCCAAGGATGGCTCAAGTAAGAATGCGTTTTGATGTCTGTATCATTGGGGGCGGAGCGGCGGGCCTTATGGCCTCGATTTTCGCTGCGCAGCAGAATGTCAAAACCGCCGTTATTGAGAAAAATGCCGCTATTTCCCGTAAATTGCTGAAAACTGGCGGCGGACGGTGCAACCTGACCCACACCGGAAGCATTGAGGACTTTGTCCGGGAATACGACTTTTGCGGGCGGTTTCTCAAACACAGCCTATATACATTTTCGCCCGAAGCGGTCCAGAAATTCTTTGCCGAGCTGGGTCTTTCTACTAAAGTGGATAAGGACGGCTGCGTATTTCCAATCACCGACCGTGCCGCCGATGTCAGCCGGGTGCTGTTTGATACGGCTCGCCGGGCCGGTGTCAGCTTCATACACGCCCGAGCCATCGAAAAAATCGAAAAGCAATATACGGGCGACTTTGTCCTGAAGACAGCCAGCGGCAGCTTCGAATCCCCCACCGTGATTATCGCCACCGGCGGGGCCAGCTGGCCGTTTACCGGCTCAACCGGCGATGGCTACACTTTCGCCAAAGCCCTGGGCCATACTATCGTCGAGCCTAAATCCGCGATGGCCCCCCTTAAGACCCTCGAAAGCTGGCCAACCAAGCTTCAGGGCGTCGCAGTTCCTGACGTACGAATTACGGCCACCATCGACGACAAAAAAATCCACGCCCAAGGGGCTTTGATGTTCACCGACGACGGTATCGGCGGGCCGGTTGGATTTGACCTGTCCCGCTCAATTACCGACTATCTGCATCGTGAGAATCAGCCTCTGCCGGTCACATTGGATTTCTGTCCCGGCAAGGATTTTCAGCAGGTTGAGCAGTTTATCCTGGATGGCTGCACCAATTACCCGCGTCAGGAAATTGCACGCGTGATTACGGACCTGCTGCCGCGAGCAGTAACGCTCTATCTGGTCGGACAGATTCAGCCGGATGGCCGCCCTGTTCTGGCCTCACAGCTGCCCAAAGACTCGCGGCGTGAACTGATTCATATGATTAAACAGATGCCGCTGACCATCAGCGGGGTAAGGTCGTTAGCGGAAGCAACTATCACGCGCGGCGGCGTATCCCTGGACGAAATAGACCCAACCACGATGCAGTCTAAGCTTTGCGAAGGGCTGTTCTTTGCCGGGGAAGTCATCAATGCCGACGGCCCCTGCGGCGGATACAACCTGCAAATCGCCTGGTCAACCGGGGCTCTGGCGGGCAAAACCGCCGGTTCGATTTGTCGGGCCAAATAGTGCCCCCTGCCGGCAAGCCGCCTTTACAGTCCGCCCAAAAACATCATCGTCTGGTCACTGAATCCCGGGAGGTTTTCGTGGCCATAATCCGGATAAATCTCCATCTTCTTCGGCGAGGTAATCTTGTTATACACCGCAAATTGAGTCGATGGCGGGCATATCTTATCCATCAGACCTGTGGCAAACAGGACTTCGCCCCGAATACGGCCGGCCAAATGCTGGACATCAATGTATCCAAGCCGGGTAAAGATTTCATCTCGCCGTTTGTGCTGCGGGTCAAATTGCCTCAAATAGGTCCGAATCTCCTCATAGGCGGCTTCACACAAATCCATATCCCACACCCGCCTATAGTCACATAGGAACGGAAAGACCGGCGCCAGCCGTTTAATCCGCGGCTCCAATGCCGCACAGGCCAGGGTCAGCGCTCCGCCCTGCGAGCCGCCGGTTGCTCCAACGCGTTTAGGGTCGACTTCATCCATCGCCATAACAATTCCGGCCAATTGTGCCGTGTCGAGAAAGATATCGCGGAACAGCATATTTTCCGGCGCATCGTCAAGACCGCGGATAATATGGCCGCGAAACGTATTGCCCTTGACACCGCCGACATCTTCGGATTTGCCGCCCTGTCCGCGGCAGTCCATCGCCGCAACACTAAACCCCATAGCGATATAGCCCAGCTTGGTTGACCAGTCCCCGCAGTTGCCGGTATAGCCGTGAAACTCCAGCACCGCCGGGTGCCTGGCCGCGGCATTCCTGGGACGCAAATATTTGGCGTGAATCCGGGCCCCTTTGACTCCTGTGAAAAACAGGTCATACGATTCGGCACAGGGAACAGTAAATTCGTCTGAGGGGATCAGTTGGACGTCGGGGTCCACCGATTTCATCTCGGCAACAGCATTGTCCCAGAAGGCATCAAAGTCGGTTGGACGCGGATTAACCCCCTGATATTCTGTAAGCTGCTCTAACGGCATATCGATGATAGGCATTGGCTGACTCCCCTGCTATTGTTGAATCGAACTGAATGCTTTTGGAAGATATTCGATAATGTCGGTGGCAATTAAGCTGATTTGGGTTTTGTCTTGTGCCGCCAGATCGCCCGCAAGCCCGTGAATATATGCTCCCAAAGCAGCGGCGTCAAAATCGCTTAACCCCTGCCCGGCCAGTGCGGCAATCACTCCGGACAAAACATCACCGGAGCCAGCGGTTGCCATGCCCGGGTTGCCCGTAGTATTGAAATACAGACGTTTCGAATCCGCAACAACGGTTCCGGCTCCTTTGAGCACAACAGTGGCCTGAGTCTTCTTTGCCAGCTCGGCCGCACATTGCTCCCTGCTTTCCGGAATGGATTTACGGAATAGACAAGCCCATAGCCGGCTCATCTCGCCGGGATGCGGCGTCAAAATCAGCGATGCTTTTGTTTTTGCCGGCCAGTCGCCCATTTGGGCACGGTCGGCCAACACATTCAATCCATCGGCATCTATCAGGATTCGCAGGCCTTGTATTTGCAGCAGTTCCAGCAGCACGTCTCTGACTCCGGAACTAACACCAACACCCGGACCAAAAACGACAACATCATTGGCCTTTGCCTGTTCAATCAACAAACCCGCAGCCTGCGAGGCAATTTTTCCATCCGCATCGTCGGCCAGCGGAACCGTCGTATAGCATGGATCCAAAGCTGCCACAATCGGCAAAATCCCCTGAGGGACGGCGACACGAACCAGCCCGGAACCGCTTCGAAGAGCGGCCTTGCCGGCCAGGGCGGGAGCACCGCTGAAACCCAATGAACCCCCGACAATCAATACCTTGCCGAAAGTTCCCTTATGTCCATCCACGGGACGAGGATTAACTTTAGGTACTTTGGTTACCCGTTCCATCTGAAGCTCTTTCAAAGCAAACCAGACCGGCCTTCAGCCCGTACATTTATTCATCAAACGCCTGCAAGGAAGCAGGCATACAGAGATTGTCTTTTTGGGCCGCCACCCGCCCGCAGCTTTTGCAGACATACTGGGGGTTCTGAACCAATTGGTGATAAGCCTTGGGGTCTGACTGATGAAATCCCTCGCTGGTCAATTTACACAAATGGTGTTCGTGATTTTTACATTGATTATGCAGCTGCGACATCGTAAAACCCTTTCAAATCATTCAGCACAGTCATCATACTACCCAAACAGACCTGCTAAGACAGTTCTACACTTCATATACCTGTAGCATAACATATTTTCTGATAAAGGGAAGTCAAAATCGCCTATTTACAGCACTCCTAAAACTGCTTTTTGGATTACCTGCTGACTTATCAAGGATGGATAATGAGGCGTAAAAGCCCTTAAAATAATTTGATTGCATTTGTTCCGGTCATAACACTATATTAATCAGTATAGCTGGCTTTTTGAGAATACTTAAAATTATAGCTTGGAGTAGAAATCAATGATGCTTGAATTAAAGAAATGCTGCCTGGTTTTAGTCGACGTACAGGAAAAGTTAATTCCGGTAATGCAAAGTCCGGAGTTAGTCATTAAAAACTGCGGCATTTTGATTCAAGCCGCTAAAGCTCTCGAAATCCCAATCCTGTGGTGCCAGCAATATCCCAAAGCTCTGGGCCAGACGGTCACCCCCCTGACAGCCCTGCTGACCGACTTACAGCCTGTGGACAAACGAACCTTTAGCTGCTGTACAGCAGAATTCAACTCAAAAT
>JBHJNC010000280.1:0-10295 GCA_048497675.1 Gimesia maris | reverse complement strand
TTTCCAAAAAAACCCGATTTGCCATAATGAATCGTCCTTTGCGATCCTTGGCAAAAAAGCAGGTATCCGTTAACGCATCAAATAATTTCATGAAAACGGACTGCATTTGTATACTTTTTAACAGACGTTGTTGAAAATAATTCTTGTTTCTGATGGTCATCTGAATCATCCCGTTTGTTCGGCAAGGTTGTTCTGTCCATACTCCTGCCGGCATTTTATTAAAGATCAACTTATTAAAGATCAACACAGTAAACACCTCCACAACAGAAAAATCTGGCGTTTACCGGCGTGTACTTTGAAGGATTTCACAACACGCTCATGGTGAAATTATACACAAAATCAATGAATTTGTACAATCATTTGCTCTTTTTTTAATTCATAATGGACTGAGATTTTAGTATTTGTCCAGCTTTACTGTTTATCGACAATGATAGCCCATTTCATGGCCATCCAAATAATAAGGATTGACCTGTTGACAACCAAAACCCGTAAGGTTATTGAAAGGATTGTAATATGAAAATAGGTTTTAACATGCTTTTGTGGACTACCCATCTGACCCAGGAACATTTCGTCCTTCTGGAACAATTGAAGCGGATTGGCTATCATGGGGTGGAGGTGCCTATCTTTGAAGGCGATGTGAAGCACTATAAAAACATCGCGAAAGTTCTGCAGGAAAATGGACTGGAGGCAACGGTTGTTTCGGTTATTCCGGACGAAGAACATAATCCTATCAGTCAAAATGCCGCACATCGCCAAGGCGGTCTCGATTATCTTAAGTGGGTGATTGATTGCTCACAGGCACTGGGTGCCGGCGTTATCTGCGGGCCTTTCTATCAGCCCTTAGGGGCGTTCAGCGGCCGGGGGGCAACGGAAATTGAAAAACAACACGGAATCGAATTACACCGCAAAACAGCCGATTACGCAGCCAAGGCCAATATAACTCTGGCGATTGAGCCGCTAAACCGCTTCGAATGCTATTTTTTGAATTTAGTTGAGAATGCCGCTGATTATGCCAGAGCTGTCGAACGTTCCAACTTTGGAATTTTGTACGATACATTTCATGCCAATATTGAAGAAAAAGATCCGGTAGGCTGTATTGGAAAAAATATAGACATGATTAAACACGTCCATATTTCAGAAAATGACCGGGGAACCGTTGGCAGAGGACATATTGATTGGCACAATACCTTCAGAGCCTTACGGACGGCAAATTATGACGGATGGCTGGTTATTGAGGCATTCGGCCGTGCGCTTCCTGATCTGGCAGCAGCCACCAGAGTGTGGCGAGATTTATTTACTGATTCGGAAGAAGTCTATACAGAAGGATTACATTTTGTTAAACAACAATGGGCATTGGCTGTATAATACCATACATGAGCATCTGATAGTCAAAAGCCGACGAACAGATGCTCGTTTAAGTTATCACTGTTCAGACGACGTTGATGCAGTTCGTTTCACAAAAGCGTTAAAAACAATCATTTGTTTTTAGGAGTATTATATGAGTATGATTTTAAGCAGACGCGGTTTTGTTAAAGGCGCAATAGGTCTGGCTGCTTTTCCCTATGTGGTCAAGGCGTCAGCTTTGGGCGGCAATGGCCGAACGGCCCCGAGCGAGCGTGTGAATATGGGATTCATCGGCCTGGGGGGGCAGGGTTGGGGTCATCTTATGGGAGGCGCATGGACGTATGTTCCCGGCGGATATATCGCCCGGGAGGACGTGCAGGTCAAGGCCATCTGCGATCTCCGCCCTGAACGCCTTACCCCAAACTGGCAGCGATGCAACCAGATCTATGCCGAGCGGTTCGGCCAGCCAGGGTATGATGATGTGAAGGCTTATAGTGATTTTCGAGAACTTCTGGCCCGTACGGACATTGATGCCGTGCTGGTGGCGCTGCCGTATCACTGGGCTGCCACTATGTCCATTATGGCGATGCGGTCGGGTAAGGATGTCTATTGCGAAAAACCCATTGCTATTACGGTTCGTGAGTCTCAGGTTCTCGTAGAGACGGCCAGTCGGTATGGTCGTATCTACCAGGCTGGGACACAGCAACGGTCGGAGTACGGCGGCAAATTCCGGCAAGCATGCGAACTTGTCCGCAATGGCCGCATCGGGCAGCTCAAAGAGGTCTATGCTTATCGGCTGCCCGGGGCGTTTTTGCCCAGTCCGTGGACATCGGATCAATCGAAACCTGTACCAGAGGGATTTGACTGGGACCTTTGGCTTGGACCGCTGCCGTGGCGGCCGTACAATGGTGAGACGGGCCACACGTTATCCGGCCTGTTCATCGGCGACGTCAACTGGAGTCCGCACCATTATGACATCATTCAATGGACGGTGAATCCCGATCCGCTGGCTCCGATTGAAATAGAGTACGAAAACGGCAATATCCATTACCATTACACAAACGGTGTCATAGTGCATTCGACTGCTTATCCCGACGAGCCGGTCGGCCAGGAGGGCGGAGCATGTTTCGTCGGCACCGCCGGCAGGATTGCAGTCGATCGCAATAACATCGTTTCTTACCCGGCTAAAATTCTTAGAGAACCGCTGCTGCCCGATGACGAGCGCGTTTATCGCGCCGACAATCATTCAGAGAATTTCTTAGATTGCATACGCAGCCGAAAGGCGACTATCTGTAATCCCCAGACAGCCGCTTACACCATGAATGTCATCCTTGCCGGCGGTATCAGCCTGGCACTGAAACGCAATCTTCGCTGGGATCCGGCCAAGCTTGAATTTGTAGGTGATCAAGCAGCGAATCGACTTCTGTCATATACGCCGCGTTCACCGTGGATTCTCTAAGGGATTGCCGAATGAACATTACTCTGACAAATGAAAGGTCGCTCATGAAGAATAACGTTTTCAATCATCTTGTTGTCATTGTCGGGCTGATCATGACGACGGTTTGCACAGCCTGGTCCGACGAGGAACAAACCCTGATTGCGGTTCTGCAATCAAACGCCGGTGTTGTCGAGAAATGCGACGCATGCAGGCAGCTGAGAATTTGCGGCACGGCCCAATCCGTTGGGGCTCTGTCGGCCATGCTGGGTGACGAGCGCGTGGGGCATGCTGCTCGATACGCACTGGAAGGTATGCCGTACGAAGAAGCGGGCGCTGCGCTGCGCGATGCCGTGGGCAAGACTTCGGGCGGGATTAAAGCCGGCCTGATTGATTCGATAGGCTGGCGCCGCGATGAGACGGCGGTGGAACTGCTTAAGCCCTTATTGTCGGATTCAGATACATCCGTCGCGACATCAACAGCTTCGGCACTCGGTCGGATAGGCGGAGCTGAAGCCGAAGCGGTGCTGGTCAAGGCATGCGGCACGACTGGCGGCAATGTCAGGATTGCGGTCTTAGATGCGCTTTTGCGCTGCGCCGAAAACCGTCAGAATGCCGGTGACAATTCGGGCGCAGCGGCGCTTTACCGTAACGTGATGGAGGCAGACACCTCCACCGCGATTTACGCGGCCGCCTGGCGGGGATTGGTTCTTTCGGACAGCAATCAACGCCCAGAACTTGTCGTCAAAGCCCTCCTTAAAGGCGATGACTCACTTCAGCGTGTCGCGATTAAGCTGGTACGGGAAGTCAAGGACGAAAACTTGGTTAAAAGTTGTCTTAAAAAGTGGGATTCCCTTCCTGCCGCGGCACAGCTGGCGGTGCTGGATACTCACTTGCAGTTCGGTGATGAAGCCCTCGAAACGATGCGTACCGCAAGCAAAAGTCAGTACCCGGTGGTTCGGATTGCCGCATTGCAGGCAATGGCCGATTTGAGTAATCCTTCTCTGATTCCCGAGATGGTTTGCGCTGTGTCAAACAGTGAACCATCAGAAAAAGAAGCCGCCCGTGACGCATTGGCGCGCGTGCATGGTCCAGGTGTACAGGAAGCTCTCCTGACCTATCTCGACCAGGCTAAAACCGCGGAGAAAATTGAGCTGCTTATTGTGCTGGGCAGGCGCGGCAGCACCGATGTTGTGCCGTTTTTATTGAAAACCGCCAGCGCACCCGACCAAGCTGTCCGCCTTGCTGCGATGGAGTCGCTGAGTCGTCTGGCCGTCTCAGATTCTCTTGTGCCGCTGCTCGACCTGCTGGCAGGCTCGGAATCGGAACTCGACCGCAACGCGGCAATAAAGGCACTTTATGCCGTTTGTCAGGCCAGTCCCGACAAGGATGAGAGCGGACGCCTGGTTGTTGCAGCTATGAACCGCATGCCGGCGGCAGAACGACGTTATGTATTCCCTCTGCTGGCCAAGATTGCCACACCTGACGCCCTGATGGAACTGCAAAAGGCGACACAAAGCGATGATAAACAACTCGTACAGGACGCCATTGGCGCACTGACACAATGGCCCAGTGCTGCTCCGGCTTCGAATCTTCTCGAAAAAGCCCGCAATAGTAAAGATCCATACTTACGCATCCTCGCATTGCGTGGAGCGATTACCGTGGCCGGCCGTGAGCCGGATCTTTCAGCCCGTCTGGCAATCCTGCGAGAAGCACTTGCGATGGCTAACCGGACTGAAGAAAAAAGGCTGGCTTTGAGTCAATTAGGCCAGATTCACAAGGCCGAGGCTATCGAGCTGTCAATGCAGTATCTGGATGATCCGGCAATTGCCAACGAAGCCGCTTTGGCCGTAACCGGCATCGCCGAACAGCTTGTTTATACGTCGCATAAAGAGGCTAAAGATGCAATGGAGCGAATTCTTAAAACATCACCAACGCCTTCCATCGCACAAGCCGCTCAAAAGATTCTTTCCAAATGTGAAATACATATTCCAAACTTCCTGGTCACATGGCAAATCTCCGCGCCGTACACCACGAAAAGCCAGGAACAGCATGATATTTTTGGTGTGCGATTCGCTCCTGAATCCAAGCATGGTGATATCATACCCTGGTTAACCATTGTCAGCGGCTCTAACCAGGACTTTCCTTACAAGATTGACATCAATAAGATGTTTGCCCAGGAGAACTGCACCGCCTATTGCCGCACCAAAGTCTGGTCGGATGAGAACCGTAAGGTTCGTGTCGAGATCGGCAGCGACGACGGCTTTAAATTCTGGATCAATGGCAGGCTCTATGGGAAAAACGATATCGCACGCGGCTATCAGCCCTCCCAGGACGTCTTTGACGCGGAGTTAAAAAAAGGATGGAATCTGGTGATGATTAAAGTCACCCAACTGGTTGCCGGCTGGGAGTTTTCGGTGAAAATGACCGAACTGGACGGCTCGCCTATCTCGAATCTGTCGTCCAGCGTGGATATCAAAGAAGAAGACCTTCCCCTGGCTTTTGAACCGACTTTTCCGGGTTCAGTTATAGATATCGACGGGACGCTGCAATTCGAACGTCTTCGGATCGGTGATGTAACCTATGAGGCGGCCTCGGTCTTCGACGTTGATAAAAATGGTGTAAACGATATTGTGTCGGGCGAATACTGGTTCGAAGGTCCTGACTTTACGCAAAAGCATAAAATCTGCACGGTTCAGCCAAAGGATGATTACTATGATGATTTTTCGGATTTTCCGATGGATGTCAATGGCGACGGATATCTGGATATCATCACCGGCGGCTGGTGGGGTGAAACACTGCGCTGGAGAGAAAATCCCAAAGGGCAACCGGTCGAATGGACGGTTCATGATATCGATAAACCCAGCTCTATTGAAACGACCCGTTTTTGGGATGTCAACGGCGATGGATTTGTGGAGATCGTCCCGAACGCCGGCGGCAGTCTGGTCGCCTATGAGCTTCTACGGGACGAAAATGGAAAAGGAATCGGTCAATTCAAGAAACACACCCTGCATATGGGCGGCGTCGGTCACGGCCTGGGGTTTGGCGATATTAACGGCGACGGCCGCGGCGATTTTGTCGCGACAGAAGGGTGGTTTGAGGCGCCCGAAAAACCGTTTGAAGGCAAATGGGTTTCTCATCAAGAATTCAATCTGGGTGCAACCAGTATTCCGATTCTGGTCTATGACGTGGATGGCAACGGCATGGCCGACCTTATTGAAGGATCGGCACATGGCTATGGGCTAAACTGGTGGCAGCAAACAATCGACGCACAGGGAAAACGTGCCTGGATCAAACATGAAATTGACCCGAACCGTTCACAGTATCATGAACTGGCAATGGCCGATCTGGATAAAGACGGCAAACCGGAATTAATCACCGGCAAACGTTATCGGGCGCACGGCGACAACGACCCAGGCGCATTTGATCCCGTAGGGCTGTATTATTTTAAGATTGTGGATGGTGCGTTCAAGCGTGTTACACTGGATTACGGCCCGGCATCCAGCACCAGCGGAGCCGGTATCTACCTCTGGGTCGAAGATATCGATGGCAATGGCTACAAAGACATTGTCGCTCCCGGCAAAGGAGGGCTGTATCTGTTCAAGAATTTAGGACCAAAAGATTAAATTCACGCCCACAGCTGGCACATTTAAACATATAAACTAAACAAGGCCTGCGTCTTACCGCAGGCCTTTTTAGTCCCCACTTATTGCCGGATTTCAAGTATTGCCGGTTTTATTCGCCTTCGATATTAATTTTTTTGCCTTTGGGCGTTGCAGTTTCCAGCTTGGGCATCTGAATTTTCAGCACGCCCTTTTTGAACTCAGCTTTGACTTTGTCCTGGTCCACCTCGGCAGGCAGCTCAACCGACCGGACAAATGCCCCATAGTTGCATTCTTTATGGTAGCTTTTGGCGTCCTTGTGTTCTTTTTCCGCTTTCTTTTCGCCGCGAATGGTCAGCACATTGTCATTAATCGTCAGTTCAACATCCTTCTGGTCCATCCCGGCCAGTTCAGCTGTCACGGTTATCTCTTTATCCGTTTCAGCCACATCAATGGTGGGCATAAACTCACGTTCCAGCTGGCCAACTCTGCCGAAAGGCTCTAAGCCCCAATCACCGAAGAAATCTTCGAAAAGTCGGTTCATACGGCGTTGGAGCCCTGTCAGCGAATACTCTTCGGCGGGCCGAACCGCAATCGCCCGACCGCCTTTCCTGAAAGGAATCATGTCCTTAAGTACCATAATCCACCTACCTTTCTTTCGTTATGTTACCGTTCACTTTTATTTCTACGCGGCCTTTTTCGTGGCCTCATTAAAAATATTTTACAAATCGCGTGCCAAATTTGATGAAATCTCCGTAACCTATTTATAAACAATGAGTTGGAAATAATTTAGAAGCAGTAAAATAGGTGAATAACCCTGCCATTTTTGCAGAGGGAAAATATGGATTGAAATGGTCGTCTTACGAATATAACTAACTCAGGCTAAGTCACCGCAAAGTGAGCTGCGCTTAAGCAATCCCTATTTTATCAACCGTTTTTTCACTTACGGCTCGACGAGATATTTTACAGATGAAACCCTTCTGCGAGTTTTTTGAGATTGCCTTTTCGATTTTACCGCTTACCTTTTTACTTTTCTATGCGAACTCGCGTATTACCATATCCATCGGCAAAAACAGATCACCCGGGGCACCATGCCGACCATTGACGAACGATTGGAAATCCATCAGGCCGGAACCTGCGGGTTTGAGTTCCACAATATGCAGCCTGCCCTCTCCGCAGGCAATATGAAGCTCTTCATTCAGCATCCCGCACACGTCGCTAGTGGATTTGCCCTCGACTACCTGCGCTTTAGCGATAGTTACCTTCCACGACTTGCCCGTTTTGGATGAGACATACACCGCCGTCGCCCCCGGCCAGGGCCACAGCCCCCGAATCTGATTGACAATCGCTGCCGCCGGCCTGCTCCAGTCGATAAAGCCGTGTTCTTTTTTGAGCTTGGGGGCTTTGGTCGCCAGCGTTTCATTCTGCGGCAGATAGACCGCGCAGTCCTCTGCGATAGCGTTGATCGCATCCATCAATACCGGCGCGGAAAGCTCGCTCATCCGGTCGTGAACCGTCTGAAAATTATCCTCCGCCGTAATCGGCATTTTGCCCTGTGCCAGAACATGCCCTGCATCCATCCGGTCGGCCAGCGTAATGATACTGACACCCGTCTCAGCTTCGCCGTTGATAATCGCCCAGTTGATCGGCGCCGCCCCGCGATACTTTGGCAACAGCGAGCCGTGAACATTGATTGCCCATTTGGGAAAGGAATGAACCAGCGGCTGTGAAATTTTTTGCCCGAACGCAATCACCACCAGCAAATCCCCGGCGCAGGCCTTAACCTGATCGAGCATTTCTGGCATATTGATATCGTCCGCTTCAATACAGGGTATGGATTTCTCTTTGCACCAGACCGCCACATCGGTCGGTTTCAAATCGCGATGCCGACCCGCCGGCCGTGCCGGCTGGGTAAAAACCCCGACAAGCTGATGATTGGATTTGGCAATTGCATCCAGACAGGGAATGCCGAACCGGCCCGAACCAAAATAGACAATCCGCATCGGCTACTGTCCCCCTGTGTGTGTTTCCTCGTACTCATCCTGCAATCGCTTGAGGGTGCGTCTGGCCCGAAGCTTGGCCGCCGTACTCATCCGGTCTTTGATCATAATCCCCTGCAGGTGGTCATATTCATGCTGAAACGCGCGGGCCAGCAGCCCTTCGCCCGTCTCAGTAAAAGGTTTGCCGTCCAGGTCAAATGCGTGAACCGTACAGCGCGTATAACGCAAAATCTTCCCGTAGATTCCCGGCAGCGACAGACATCCTTCCTCGTGCGTATCCTGGGGGCCGGATGGCTCAATCTTCGGATTGATATACACGCGGGCATTTTCTTTAGTCCCGTCGATGGAGACAACGAAGATTTGCAGATTCACCCCCGCCTGCGGACCGGCAAGACCGATACCCTGCTGCTCGACCATGATGTCTTTCATCCGCTCGGCCAGCTGCCGAAGTGACGCATCAAACACCGTCACCGGCTCAGCGGCCTTACCCAGCACCGGCTCGGGAAAACGTGTAATTTGGCACTGATTATAATCCGGCATATCAGTTATCGAACTCGTCGCCTTTGAATGTGTTGCCTAAGTAGCTCTTTTGAACGATTTCATTTTGGATAATATCGCGCGGGGCGCCTTCGGCGATGACCTTGCCGTGATCGATAATATATGCTTTGTCGGACACTTCCAGCGTCCGCTCGACGTTGTGGTCGGTAATCAGGATACTCACCCCGCTGGCCACCAGCCGCCGGATTTCCGTCTGCAATTCCTCCACTGCAATCGGATCGACGCCGCTGAACGGCTCATCCAGCAGAATCAGCGAAGGATTCGTGACCATCGCCCGCGCAATTTCCAGTTTGCGCCGCTCCCCGCCGGACAAAAATCGCGCCTGGCTCTTGGTCACTTCGGTCAGCCCGAATCGTTCAATCAGTTCTTCGGCTTTCTCGCGCCGCTGAGTGCCGGTCATCGACATCGTTTCCAGAATCGCAATCAGATTTTCCATAACCGTCAGCCGCTGAAACACGCTGGGCTCCTGCGACAGATACCCCATCCCCAGCCGGGCACGCTTATACATCGGCAGCTTGCCGACCTCGGTACCTTCAAAAACCACTGACCCTTCATCGGGAACCACCATCCCCATCACCATACGAAAGGTCGTCGTCTTGCCGGCGCCATTGCGTCCGAGCAAGCCGACGATGCTCCGCTGGCCAACTGAAATATTCACATGATTAACCACGGTTCGACCGGTATATTTTTTTACCAGACCATGGGTCTGGAGTAATGTCATCTGTACCAATGTTTAGTCTCCTAAATTAGAAAGTCGCAGCATTATAGCACGCAGCAGCTATCCGCCAAAGCCCTTTTTTGCCCTATTTTATCACGGCCGGCGTCAGCGGGACTGTCGGGGGCGTTGTCGTAACTATCGGTGTCAGCTTGATTTTGGCCTGGTGAGATGGAGTGGGGGCTTCAATCTGTCCCGACCGGACAAACTCCTGGGGGAAGTTATAAATCACAGGCCGAGGCGGAATTTCCGGCAGCGCCTCATCCCCGTCTCGAACCTCGACAAAAATCTGGTATTTCAATTTCTTGTACGCGTCAAAAGCCTTTTCCGTGAAACGGATAGTACTAATCGTCTTTAGCTCGGTTTCATTCAGCAGTTCAACTTTATACTTACCCGCCAAAGCCGGACTGAGAATATAACCGATTGCCGGCTGAATCACCATCGGCTCGAGCTTCTCTGTCGCCGGCAGCTTGACCTCTACAGGCAATTCGGCGTAGCGGCGTTTCCCAACCATAACCTCAACATAAGGCTTTACCGAGATGGCCTTTTTCTTTGCTCGTTCAAACTGCTGAGCCGTCAGCAGCACGGTCGCAGGACCGGTATAGTCCGACCGTACCGGAATTTCCACTTGCGACGGCTCA
>JBHJNC010000279.1:0-3860 GCA_048497675.1 Gimesia maris | reverse complement strand
TTATCGTAACTCCTGTGTTAGAAATAAGTTATATCTATGCGATTCCGCCGGAATCCGGGGTCGTTTCCGAGGATTGGTTTGTATGAGATTCCTCGGGTAGCTTTTTCTGCTGTTCCTTGGCCAGCAGGTCCGACAGCGTCGGTTTTTCAAGCGGCTGTCCGGCCAAAATCACCTTGACATCATCGGCGTCCAGCGTCTCGTACTTAAGCAGGGCTTTGGCCAGAGTTTCGACTTTGTCGCGGTTTGATTCCATCAGGTCGCAGGCCTGCGTGTAGGCCGAATCAATGAGTTTTTTGACCTCGGCGTCAATCATTTCGGCGGTTTTCTGAGAATACTCCGGCGTTCCATACATCATATAGGTTTCTGAAGACGGGTCGGCGCCGTAGTTGATCGGCCCCGATTCCTCGCCCATACCCCATTCGGTAATCATCGCCCGGGCAATTGAGGTAGCCTGCTTAATGTCGGACTGGGCGCCGCTGGTGATGTCGTCGCAGAATATTTCTTCGGCGATGCGTCCGCCGAAACAGATTTGCAGCTGTGCGTTGCAGTACTTGCGTGAATAGGTCATGCGGTCTTTTTCCGGCAGGGCAAAGGTTGCTCCGCCCATGCGGCCGCGTGAAATGATGCTGACTTTATGCAGCGGATCGGCATCCTTGATGAGCGATTGGACAATCGCGTGGCCGGCCTCATGGAAGGCCACGACCCGCTTATCGTGTTCGTCGATCTGGCGAGAGCGTTTGGCGCGGCCCCAGCGGACTTTGTCGCGGGCTTCTTCCAGGTCGGCCATCTCGACGCAGTCTTTGTTCAGCATACTGGCGCTGATGGCGGCTTCGTTAATCAGGGCTTCCAATTCGGCTCCGCTGAACATCGAGGTCCCGCGGGCCATACGTTCCCAATTGACATCGGGGCTGCACTTGATTTTTTTCGCGTGAATCTGCAGGATTTTGACACGGCCGTTCAAATCCGGCAGCGGCACTTCGACCTGACGGTCAAACCGACCCGGGCGGGTTAAGGCCTTATCGAGAATGTCGGCACGGTTGGTAGCGGCAATGACAATGACCTGATCGTCGGTTTCAAATCCGTCCATTTCGACCAGGATGGCATTGAGCGTCTGTTCACGTTCGTCATGGCCGCCGCTGACAAAGCCGGGCCCGCGTTTGCGGCCGATGGCGTCAATTTCATCGAGAAAGATGATACACGGCGAATTTTCTTTGGCCTGACGGAACAGATCGCGGACGCGGCTGGCGCCGACGCCGACAAACATTTCGACAAAATCAGATCCTGAAATGCTGAAAAACGGCACATCCGATTCGCCGGCGATGGCTTTGGCCAAGAGCGTCTTGCCGCAGCCGGGAAGTCCGACCAGCAATACACCGCGCGGGATTCGACCGCCGATTTTCTTGAACTTTTTGGGATTCTTGAGAAACTCGACCACTTCGGCGACTTCTTCCTTGGCTTCGTCGATGCCCGCGACATCAGCAAAGGTAATTTTGCTGTCTTTGCCGGCCCGGACGCGGTGCTTGCTGCGTCCGAAACTAAGCGCCGTACCGATACCGCCGCCGCGCATTCCGCGAATAAAGAAGAAGTATATCATCGCAATCAGCAGCAGAAACGGAACGATATTCCAGATAAACGGCATCAGCATATCGGGTTTGCCGCCCTGAATCGCAACATTGTTCTCCTGGAGCATGATCGGCAGACGATCATTCCACATCGGTTGGATATATACCACTTCGAAATTCACCGGGTCATTCGGTTTGCGGGATTCTCTGCCTTTCTGGTTGAACGTGCCGAGAATGCGTTCATGTTCGATTTTGACGCTTTCGATGTAGCCCTGTCGGACTGCTTCCAGAAAATCGGGGCTGTATTTGATTGATTCGACGCGCTGCCAGCGGCCAAGGGTCATCAGCAGGGTTGTAACGATCAGAATAATCACCAGCCAGCTGAAAGGTCCGCGATTGTATTTGCCGGGTCCGGCCGGGGGCTGCTGCTGTGGGAAAGAGTTCTTATTTTTTGGTTTTTCTGCCATAGTATCCTGTTTGTTAGCGATTGCTTATGTTTATGTTCGTATTTATTTACCAGGGTTTTTCCATCAGTTCTACGACTCGGGCGGCGGCATTGTTGATAGCGACCTGAATGGAATAATCAAAGGTCTGTCCGACTTGTTGGGAGTAAGACGCTGTGCCATAAACAATTTGGCGATCCACGAGCACCTGGCCGTTTTTCAGATTCTGCCAAGTGATGGTTGCTTCTACCGAAGTCTCATATTCCAGGGGCTTGCCTTCCCATCGCTCAGTTGCCAGTACGCCCTGGCCGAACGTAGCGGAGCCGCTGAGAATCGTATCGGCAACCGAGCGGTCCGAGACGATTTTATAGGGTGTCTGGGCTTCGATGCGTTTACAGATGGCATCGGTGAGGATGAATTCATATCCTCTGCGGTAACTATCGTTGTCAAGCATTTCAACGTAGACGGTTTGTACGTCCTGCCGATGCAGCCACTGATTGGTATAGCCCTGACAGCCGCAAAGGGCTATCAGTGTCGCAAGGATCAATGAACCGAATATCATTTTTTTCATAGTTTCATTCCTGTCTGAATCCGAGAGGATTAACTTTCGCTCGTTGCACCAAATAGCAGACCGATACCAAACCAGGTATCGAACACCTTGTTTGCGGCATTAAACAGACTGCGCTGAATCGTCTTTTTGTATTTAAAGCCGCTTGCCTGGGCCTGAGTCGTGAATTTTGCCGCTTCAGAATCCGGCCAGGTATCCAACACATATTGATAGTAGAGGTTCGCACCGAAGGTGTTGTCTGTTTTATTGTAAAACTCAGCGACGGCGTAATTTTTGTATGCCTGCTGTTCGACAATCATCGCTACGGTATCAGGAGCCTTGATTTGGCCGGCGTGGGCCGGGTAGCGGTTGATATAGTCCTCATAATAAGCTTTGGCACTGGTCAGCCAGGTCGGATCGTATTGCGGCCCTTTGTATGCGGCATGGAGGCTTTTGGCCATACGCAGCAGGGCATGCTGGCCGACTTCGCCGGTGGGCCATTTATCTGCTATTTCTGACCAGACTTCGTAGGCATCTGGGAACATTTTCTTCTTTTCATAGGCCTCGGCCAGGGTGACCAGTGACCTTAATGCCATCGGGCCGGTCCCGGTTCGGTCGGCCAGATCGCGCATAATATCGACACCATTGTCGAATCCGGAAATCCAGATAATGCCCAAGACCTGACGTTTTTGGCCTTGCAGGAAAGCCGAACCGATAGAATAGAGTCGTTCAACGGCGAGTTCATAAAACGGACTTTCGGGCCAGGCCTTGATGAATTCCTGGAATTTCTTGGTCGATTTACTCCAGTTATTTTTTGCATAAAGCGTTTCAGCTTCGATATATGCATCCATATCCTGACCTGCGAGGTCTGGAAACTGGGTTTTCAACTGGCTCAGGGCCTCTAATGCCTCGGATTTGTTGCCGGAGTTGATTTTCTGTTTCAAATCAGATAAAGCAAGAATCGAGGTTCCCTGTGGGTCGGCTTCCAACGGCTTCCATTGCCCTTGCGAGTCTAAACGCAGGGTTTCCGCCTGACAGCATAAGCCGGCAAGCAGTACCAGAATGACTATCCCCTGTCTTTTCCGCATATTCTAATCCTCATTAAATCCACTCTCTATAGACGCTAAAAACAAGGCAATTATAACAGGTTATGTGAGGTTTGCAAACTTGTTTGCTTAATTTCAGCGGGTAGAAAGCGGGGGTATCGAGGGAAAATGGGTTCGTTTTGTAAAAATATCAAAAATCAAAGAGCAAAAATCAAAATTAAGGAATCGCCGGAGGCGATGGAAGTTAAACCCAAGCTGGAAG
>JBHJNC010000278.1:0-3469 GCA_048497675.1 Gimesia maris | reverse complement strand
CGCAAAGCAGCCAAGGATTGTTTTTTTCTGCAAACAAATGCATCCGGCCGCACACAGGGCGACCAGTATTAAGCTAAACTCCACCAGCAGGGCGACCGTTACCGGCACCGGCATCCGCAGATAAATCATCTGCGGCAATGTGAACGCCAGCCCCATATACATTCCTGCCAGAGCCGCATTGCCGATTTTCCGATCCCGCAAACATAAAACCAGCGTCGGCACAAACGCCCCCAACTGCAGCACACACAGCGGCCCAACAAAATTCCCCGCCGCCAGCATCAGCCCCCCAATGACACCCGCCAATCGATACTGCCAAAGTGAAGTTGTCATAGCTGCCTCCTGTTCTGTAAAAGCTTTTTTATTTCAGTGGCGTATTAAATTGGAATCAAAAAGTTGACTTACTTTTTCTGCCATCACTTGATGTCCCTTTTCCGTCAGGTGAATCGAATCCGAGGTTGTTCCAGCCATCTGGAAAACGTCTGACAAAACTCGTTTTGGAATCAGAATGATTTTCGTCTCTTTGGCCAGCTTTCTTTGTATCTGACCATACTGGGTCTTCCAAGGCAGTAGGGGCAATTCGAACCATGCAATTCGGTTTGTGATAGTCTTTAACTCCACAAGCACTTGCCGCATCGCTCGTTCAAAGTCTTCAGGACTCGTGGCATTCAATAGGTCATTTCCGCCAATCTCAATCAAAACCAAACAAGGATTTTCTTTAATCTGAACGACTTGTCTCTTCATCGCAGATTGTGCGGTTGCCCCGGCAATAGCGAGATTTATCACCGGGATTTTCAGTCTATCAGATAAAATCTTCGGCCAGGCATCTTCATTCGGACCGCCAATCCCAGAGCTAACCGAGTCGCCAATGACATAAATCCTGCTCATTTTATTTAGAGACAATACGGGACCAACCCAATATCGGGCCTCTCTGGACAAAGCAAAAAGACAAGGTACAACGGCAGCGATTTGAATCAGCAGCCTCATTTTGAATGAAGCCTCTCTGAATATATGTGAGATAATGAATAACACACTCCAAAGGATAAACCATAACCATCCCCAAAAATCAAAGAAGGGGGTGGAAGACAGCCAGAATAAAACAACGCCTGTTAATAGCGATAGTATTGATAAATAACGGCCTGCTTTAGCTCCAATCCATAAAGCCAGGATCTGGCTTATAAGCAATAGCAGCAGTGCTGGAAAGAATGCTTTACCAGAGGCACAAAACCAAACAGCATCGTTAAATGTTATCACGCCAAATAGTTGCATAATTAAATCCACTTAATCTTGTTTGTTTTGTTTTTGCTTTTCAATCATCTCTGTAAATTCCCTCAACTTTTCCCAATACTCTTCTCCCGCCACCCAGAGCAAATCATTATGTCCGGCCTTTTCAACCCAGTAGTTCATCTTCGGCTCATTGGCCGCTTCGAATAGTGCCGGCCCGTGCCAAAAGCCCACCACCTCATCCTGTTTGCCCTGAATAATTAGAACCGGACACGTGACTTTTTTTATCCGTGCCAAATTATTGAACTTATCGAACGGCAACATCTTGTATCGCGTAACGACACGAAATGCCGAGACAAACGGGCTTTCCAAAATCAGCCCCGCCGCCGGCTTTTGCGTCGCCAGCCAGACCGACGGCCCCGACCCGACCGACCGGCCCAGAATCAAAATCCGTTCCGGCGGAACCCGCACTGTTTCCGTTAAATACCGATACGCCGCCAAAAGATCCTGATAGGTATTTTTCTCGCTCGCCTTGCCGTCGCTATGCCCATACCCCCGATAGTCATACGCGAACACCCCAAACCCGGCCTGATTGGCCAATTCAAAAAACTCCTCGTTTTGCCCGATATCTTCCGCGTTGCCGTGACTGAACAGCAGCACAAAACCATTGGCATCGGCGGGGCGGTACATCGCGGCGATTGTCTCTTTTTCTGTGACCGGAATTTGGATCACATTCGCATCGGCCGTATAACTTGCCGGCGGCGGATAAAAAATCATCCCGTCCGCGCAGCCGTAAATAAATGCGGCAAACGCCGCCGGATACGCAACCACACGGATCGCAGCCGCCCGAATCCATTTTTTCTTTGCCCAGTTCATCTGCCGTCTCCTTGCATTGGCCGACAATATTATTCTCCCGCTCGTTTGCGGATGACATCCAGCAGGTCAACTAATGTCTTTAAATCCTGCTTGCGGAACGGTCCCATCAATTGCTGGACCTCTGTGGCGTACAGCGGCTCAATCCTGTCCAGCAGCCGCTCGCCCTTGGGGGTCAGCTGAATGATATTGAGCCGCCGGTCGCTGGCAGCGGTGCGTTTGACCAGTCCATCGCGCTCCAGCCGGTCCACCAGCCCGGTCACATTGGCCTTGCCCACGACCATCAGCTCGCTGAGCCGCGCCTGGCTGAGCCCTTCGGCCCCGCCCTGATGCCGCAGCATCATCAGCAAATTCAGCTGCACATCGGTCAGCCCAAAGGATTGCAGAAAATCGGACGCCTTCTTTTTCATCATCGCCGCGGTGTAATAAATTCCCAGAATTGCCTCGTGCTCCAGCCCTGACAGCGGCTTGCTTAAATTCAGTTCTTCTTTCAGTGCCATAGCCGAACTCCTTAAATGCCAAAATAGTTTACATATAAACTATACATCTATAAACCATATCTGTCAACAGCATTTCAAAAATAATTCCCTCCACCCCCGGCATTTTCAGACATCCGAACCCGTCAATTCTGTCGTTTTGACAGACCCCATATTTTTCGACAGCACGGCTCTTGATTCTGCATCTTCAGAATTTACAGATAGTTACGTTCGCCTTCCCTCTGTCGCATCAATCTGGCACGCCGTTTGTATTTTGTCTAATAGAGTCGTTTGAAAAGTAAAAAAGTAACGTTAATCCTGAATATGGAGGACAAAATTATGTTGCTGACAAGACGATTTCCATTTACGGACCTCGAACGGATGTTCGATCAAGTCAACCAGGTATTCGGCGCCTTTGGCGGCCCTCTGGGGCTTCGCAGTGTACCTGCAGGGGCATTCCCCGCAATCAACTTGTATGACGCCAAAGATAAGCTCGTGCTGACCGCGGAGATTCCCGGCATCGATCCTACGGCCATCGAACTGACGGTGCTCGAAAACAGCCTGACTCTGGCCGGCAAACGCCAAGGCGAAAAGGACGCCGACAAGATGAATTTCTATCGGATGGAACGGCCCTTCGGCGAGTTTAAGCGCACCATCACCCTGGCCGAAAAAGTCGATCCCGCCAATGTCGTCGCCGCATACAAAAACGGCATACTGCGGATTGAAATGCCTAAAGCGCATGCGGCCAAGGCACGCACCATCGAAATCAAAGCCGAATAAGACCGAAACAATAACCCTTGTTCTGGAGGATATGACTATGAAAGACATGGAAAAGAAACACCAGACTCAAGCTATCCGCAGGCACGAACAAGAGACGCTCTTGCCCGCTGCGGATATCT
>JBHJNC010000277.1:0-3872 GCA_048497675.1 Gimesia maris | reverse complement strand
AATTTCGTACAGTGACGTCGATTCCAAATCGGGGCAACTTCGACAGACTGACCATCTTTGGTATAAGCCTTCAATGCCTTCGGGACAACCGTGAACGCACAGCGAACACCGGTAAAGCCCGCCGTCTTGGAATAGCTGCGGAACTCGATTGCGACTTCTTTGGCTCCTTCGATTTCATAAATCGAGTGCGGCAGCGAGGCATCGCGAATGAACGCCTCATACGCGGCATCGAATAGAATCAGAGCTTTATTTTTTCGTGCGTAATCAACCCAGACTTTCAGCTGCTCTTTGGTCGCCGTTGCGCCGGTCGGGTTATTCGGATAGCACAGGTAGATAATGTCAACTTTCTCTTTTGGCAGCGCGGGGACAAACTGGTTTTCCGCAGTGCATGGCAGATAGACAATCTTCCCATACCGGCCATTGGCGTCGCACTCACCCGTACGCCCTGCCATCACATTGGTATCTACATAAACCGGATAGACCGGATCTGTTACCGCAATCACATTATCCAGCCCAAAGATTTCCTGAATGTTGCCGGTATCGCATTTAGCACCATCGCTGACAAAAATCTCATCGGGGTCGATTGATACACCGCGTGAGGCGTAATCATTTTCGACAATCGTTTTGCGAAGAAACTCATAGCCCTGCTCAGGCCCGTAGCCTTTGAAGGTTTCACGCTGGCCCATCTGGTCCACCGCTTCGTGCATTGCCTTAACTACCGCTTCGGGCAGAGGTTCGGTTACATCGCCGATACCCAGGCGGATAATCTTTGCCGCCGGGTTGGCTTTCGCATAGGCCGAGACACGCCGGCCGATTTCGGGAAATAAATACCCGGCTTTCAGTTTCAGAAAGTTTTCATTAATTGTAATCATTGTTCATCCTTAATTGACAATTTTATAATATCTCAATTTTTGACGGAGTATATCCCTGGCCCCCTAAAAAGGCAAGAAAAACAGCATAAAGGATTTCGGCAAATGGGTTCGTTTTGAAAAGCAAGTATATAAGTATGCAGGTATACAGGTACGCAAGGGGTTTGTGAGTATATGCTCATTTGTTCCGATTCTGATATTCAATTTTACGTTTTTCATTTTCAAACCCTTTCATTTTCAATTATCAACTTTTCTTCGGAGAGAAAAATGTCCCTCCGTATATAGGGGCAGTGTGTCATCCGTAGAGCGAAAATTCCGAATTTTTCAGGGCGTGAGTTTTTGTAAGCTGAGGTTGTAGCGAGGGATAAATTTTTTTATTTTTTTGGCCGATAGCACGATAGCGTTAGCGTCTTTTTTCAATATTGCGCATAAGATTTCTGGGCTTCGTATGCGCCTTAATCCTATTTATCATATAGGAATATGGCCATGGTTTTTAGTAGACCAATCTTACTTGTATTCAACTATGGATTCGGAGACTTATATCTATAAAACATTTCGATTTGATACCCGGGCCGGAGGAAATGAATTGAACCAGTGCGTGATAAAAAGGCTTTCCCTGGTGAACTGCGGAGTGTTTGCGGACTCATGGCTCGGAAATCCGAATACATTTGGCCGTGGCCAGCTCGAGCCCTTTTTGCTTGAGGCGGGATAAAAAAAGCCCGATAAGGTGCCTTTGCACCCCATCGGGCTTAATGATAATCAGGGTTTATTCCGTTTGATCGAGTTATCTGTTGCCAGGAATAATAAAGATTTCTACCCGGCGATTTGCAGGATTGCCGCCCTTGTTCGGCTTGTTGGGTTCGATGGGGCGGAATTCGCCGTAGCCTTTGGCGCACATTCTGTCTTCCGCAACCTGATTCTGAGCCAGCATATTCAGCACCGAAATCGCACGGTGAACGGACAGATGCCAGTTGGTCGGATGCTTCTGGCGAGTTTCAGCGCGGCTGATACGCAGATCGTCAGTGTGTCCGACAATCGCCATATCAAACTGCTTGGCCTCAGGGCTGTTCATGATGCCAGCCAATGCTTTGATAGCATCCGAAGCCGAAGAGGCAACCTCATCACTGCCGGCGTTGAAGAGCAGGTCGCTCTTGAACTTGAGCGAACCGGTCGCTTCGTCAAAGGTCACCAAGTCCGGATTGCGTTCAGCAAAGTCCTTCAGCAGCACATTCATTTCCATCGGCAGCGGAGCACCGCCCTGCAGCAGCTGTTCCTGCAGCTTGGCAATCAAGGCCTTTTTCTGTTCGATATCGGCTTCTAAAGCCGCGATGTATGCATTTTTGGCCTGCAGGTCCGCACCGCTCTTGCCAACAAGAGATTCCAATTCCTTAATCTTCTGGTCGAGTGACAGATTGCAATCGCTCAGCTGGCTTTCGAGCTGGCTGATGCGTTCCTGCTGGATGCGATTTTGAGCTTTGAGGTCATCTAACTGGGCCTGCGAGATACAACCTGCTGCGCCAAACAGAACCACTGTCATTGTTACCAGTAAAAGCGTACTTGTCTTCATTTGATTTCCTTTCAAGTTTATTCAGTCCTTTGTCAAAAGCCCGCCAACAGCGTCTCGAACAACCTGTTGATACGGGCTTAGTATAAACGATTACTTTATTTCGGCAAACACAATGGATTTTATGCAAAAAACTATCTGCCCGGTTTCTTTTGGTAAACGCCGGCAGCGGCTTTCGACTTGCCGCCCCCTGCCATCATCGCAAAGACGGAGAAGAAAAGTACGACAACCAGCAGAATCAGAGCGATAATAAAGCCCCAATTTATATCAGCAACGCCGTTATAGGTCAAAAACTGAACCAGCGAAGGCAGGATACCCTGCAGCCCGGCTACCGTAGCAATGCCCGCCAAAATCAGGGCAAGAACCGGGAAGAACATCATCACGCCATAAATATTGGACGCGGGGTCTTCCGGAGCTACGACAACCATCGGCACACCTGCAGGAGCTTCCGCACTCAGGGCGGCAGCCATACGACTTGACTGGACGCCGACAGAGACTTCCGGCACACCTGCTTCTTGGGCCAAATCCATCGGGGCAGCTTCGGCAGCCTGAGCCGGAATGTCCGGCCCGGTCGGCAGAATATCATCTAAAACGGCCCCCAACGAGGTATCATCCGCCTGCAAAGACAAATCCAGCAGACCTGAACCGCTTCCGATTTTTTCCAAACTCGCATCGGCGTCGAGACGCTCAATCTCTTCAGCATCGACCGCTTTGGTTTCAGCCCTGGTATCGGCAGTGATTTTATACAGGTCATCCGTACCGCCCAAGACATTGATTCCCACAGTGCCGACATTGGTATCAGCCATCGTCAAATCACCCATCTGGCTAAGACCAAATCCGCCTTCACTCTCTTTTTTAGGTTTGTCTTCGGGAGTATCCGGTGTAAGCTGTATCTCTGATGTCTGCTCCAATTCCAAATTAAGTTCGGAATCAGCTACCAGTTCAATCGGTTCCGATCCTTCGGCCAGCTTGTTGATTTCATCCTGCTTATACAGCACACGGTTTCCATCCCGGTACTCTCGGATTTCCCCTTTTTTCACCATGTCTCTGAGCTCTGCATCCGTTTTGCCGAGCTTTTGCATCGCTTCTTCAAGGGTATAAAACGTTCCGGCCATAACAAAATCTTTCAAAATAATAGATCAATAATACCGTTTATTTACTGCGTTACGCCATAAGTTCATTCAATAACTGATTATAACTCTCATCTGAGAATCTTGCAATCCCTATTTTTATAGAAACGATAAAGGTATTCGCGAAACCTGAACAAGACTAAGTGTATCTGCATTGCCTTGTATCGATTCACAAAGATAGCGTTTATCTCAAGCACATCATATGATCATCTTGCCACATTAGGAGGTTGTGAATGACGATGGCAAACCGGCAATTTGCCCCTTAGAAATCGGTTATGTTTAATCAAAAATGCCCGTTGCGGCGGCTGG
>JBHJNC010000276.1:0-11930 GCA_048497675.1 Gimesia maris | reverse complement strand
CATAGGACTAAAAGCATCCGACCAATAAACCATAACCGCTTTGCCCATCATATAATCCATCGGTACAATGCCCTGCCGATAGAAATTTTGGCCCAATCGATTTTTTCCATCCACCGTCCACAAACGGGAATCCAGGCTGTTGGGGCTATTGTCGCCGCAAACAAAAAATTCGTCGGGATTCAGCTCGAAAGGCTCCTCGAGAGTTGCCCGTAAATTGCCGAAGGAAGTATAGAAAATATCCCTATATAAGCCGATATTGCTAATCCGCAACTTACCTGAACCGAGAATCTTTGCGCCTGCAGAGATCGTGCGTTTCGGAATGTCCTTAATCGGAAGATCAAAGCTGAGCCGCTGAGAACCATACCGCAACACCAGCCGGTAATCCACATTGGCAAATTCAAAGAATGTCGGCTGCAGCGATTGGTTTGAGGGCAAAATAGGGGTTGAAGCCAGCTCAATCACCTGGTCATTTTCCTGACAACTCAAGACCATTTTTTCATTAAAAAGAACTTGGGCAAGGTATTGGATACCATTTTTTTCCAGACAAACACCCACCATACCTCGTCCATTATTCAGTACCGAAAAACGCATCATCAAATCGCCGCAAATCGGCTGACTTCTGCGGGAAAAACCATTATACGCATAGAATGAATGAAAATTGTTGCCCACTTCGCTGTTATAAGCGACTGTATGAACAGACACCTGTTCCTGATCCAATGCGAACACCGTCGGCCCATCTGCATTCAAATTCCAGCGACTGCCGTCTATGTTTTCAAACGGCAAAGTCCAGGGCTTATTTGCCATATCATTTGAATCCTGCAGTCCAGCCCTCGCGGAAGGCTGATAGTTGTTATCGTAAATCGGCATCCAAAGCTCATTTTGGACCTTTACCGGCTTACGCCGGATATGGCCATTGATAAAAATGTCGCCGTCAATAATCTGCACCTTTTCGTTGGGCAGCCCAATCAGGCGCTTGATGTAATTAATCTGGGGATTGGTCGGATTCTTGAAAACGACTACATCCCATCGTTTGGGAGGCTGGAACTGGTAAATCGTTTTCAGCACAAAAATACGGTCCCCGTTCTGCATGGCTCCGACCGCTTGCATCGGCTGAAGATAGCCGCAGGATGGACACTCCGGCCGAATATAAAGGGCATCATCTCCGCCGACATCATAGGGGTAACCGCAACGCAGACAGCGAAGGTGGTAATGGGCGCCTTTGAGGGTTTCGGCCATGCTGCCAGTGGGAATCTGAAATGCCTCGACGCCAAAGGCGCGAAACACCAGCGCCAAAATAAACGCAATCAGCAGCCATTCGAGGGTATTGATAATGCCTTCCAGCGCAGCACTGCGCTGCGGGGCATAGACGATTTCTATCTCTGTGGGCGTCTGTTGTTGTTGGTTGTCCGTCATATAATACTAAGAAGTCTTAATGTGATTATTTTCCACCGTAGATAATCTTGATGCCATCCGGTTCGGGAGCACCGTCCAAATACGGAATCAACCTGAATTTCTGCTGATCAAACCGCCAGTTTCCGGGGAAATGGATAAAAAACGCCTTTCCAACCAGATAATCCCGCGGGACAATTCCTTCCCGATAAGACTGGCCGGGATTGGATTTTGTCGGTTCGCTCCAGAGCCGAGCATCGTAACTGTTGGGGCTGTTATCGCCGCAGGCAAAGAATTCATCGGCATGTAATTCCAACGGAGAGCCTTCAAATGCACGCCGTACACCACGTTTTGGATCGGTCAAATAAGTCGGCTCGCTGATATAATGAATATCCCGCAGCAGCTTAACATGGCACAGCTCAAGCTTGCCATAGCCTATAATCGAAGCCGCAGGCGGCGAGATGCGATCCATACCCAGAGCATGCTTGTTTGTCCCTAAATCAAACTGTATTTTGCTTTGGCCATAAGTTAACGTCAGCAGGTGATCCGTGTTTGCAAACTGCAGACACTGTATGCCAGTTTTATCTGTTGCGGCAAGGTTACCTGCAGCAAGCACTGTTATTTTTTCGCTGTCGAGGCGAGAAATCGTCATTGAGCCATCGGAATGAACAACGCCTTCATACGTAACGCCATACTTACTCAAACGAACACCAACACCGGCAGAATCCAGCATTTTTACGTAGTACCGCATCATCAGGTCGCTGCATATCGGCAAGCCATCATATCCCTGTGATGGGTCATAAGCATAGACAGCACGAAAGTCGTTGCCGACATGGGGGTTGTAAGACAACACGGCGGGATTATCCCGTGAAACGCCCTCCAGTGAGAACAGGGACGGATTGTTGGGGTCTATTGTCCATGCCGCAGAACCAACATTTTCAAACGGCTGTTTCCAGGCATGACGATTAAATCGTGTTTGTTTTGGCCGTGCCGGCTGATAGTCGTTGTCGTAAACACACATCCACATCTCTTCCTGAACATGCTCAGGCTTGCGGACAATTTCATCGTTGATGTAAACATCACCATCGACAATCTCAACTGTTTCGCCGGGCAAGGCAATCAGGCGTTTGATGTAGTTGATTTCCGGCTGAACCGGATTTTTGAAGACAATCACATCCCAGCGCTTGGGTTCCAAGAATTGATAAATACACTTGAGTACAAAAATCTGGTCGCCGCGGCTGACTGCCCGTGCAGGTGCAGGCTTGCCTTCGGAAGTATAAAAACGGCCATCCACTCGACTTTGCGAGCCGCTATCCTCATAATGGCCGCAGCTGGGACATCGCGGCTCCGACGGAAAGACAGGTAAATTTACTTTGGGTACCGCGTTTTGCGGCAAATTGTAGATTTGGGGATAAAATTCATAATCATAGCGGTAGCCGCACTGCTGACAGCGAAGGCGAAAATGGGAACCTCGGAGTGTTTCGGCCATACTGCCGGTCGGGATGCGGTAAACCTGCATAATAAAGACGATAAAAACCAGCGTACCAGCTAAAGCAGTAATTAACCATTCAATATTATGATAAATCACATCCACTTTAGGATCGCCGCTGACTATATATTTTTCGGGATGCTTCATTTTCATTTTTTACCTAAAATAATAAATAAAGTTTTGTATTATCCTGTGATTTCGCTCTCCGGTCAAGAAATTCTATACTTATTTTAGAGATTATTGAGAAATTGCCGGTTTTGGACAGAAAATTATAAATAAAAAAGTTTTAAAAAAAGTCTTGCCGACTCGAAGTCTATACAGTATAGTGAGTTGCGTTATACTCGCAGGGACAAAATCCTGTGTTTTAAATACGCTATCGTAAATATTATAAGAGAAAATCGCAGGTTCATCATTTGTTGAGGGTATCCGAATGGCAACCATCACAAAAAAAGAGTTAATTGACCGTATTTCCGAAGGTTCTCAAGCCAAACGGGTCATGGTCAAACGCGTCATCCAGTCTTTCCTCGATGAAATCATCGCAGAGCTGGCCCAGGACAACCGTCTGGAATTTCGTGATTTCGGCATTTTTGAGACCCGAACCCGCGCCAGCCGGATGGCCCAAAACCCCAAAACGCTTGAACGCGTCGAGGTTCCGCCCAAACGCAGCGTCAAGTTCAAAATGGGCCGTCTGATGAAAGCCAAACTTTGCACCCAGCAACCTGCCGCGGAATAAGGTCTTGGTCCCATTTTCGGACTTTTTATATCTGATATATGTCTCAAACAGTTATTATGGAGAGAATCATGGCTGAAGGTACGGTCAAATGGTATGACAAAAAGAAAGGATACGGCTTTATCCTCAGCGACTCAGGTCAGGATATCTTCGTTCACTACACCAGCTTTGCCGATAACTCCATCCGCTCGCTTGACGAAGGTACAAAGGTCCTTTATGAAATCGTTAGCGGCGAAAAAGGCCCCCGTGCTCAAAATCTGACAATTAAACGCTGATCTGAATTAGCAGATTTCACAAGCAAAATCAATCTCAAGACATACAGGCCGAGTCCTGTATGTCTTTCTTTTTGCGCAACCTAAACGCCTTATGTGCGTAACTCTCTATTTATCAATGATTTATAGATTTATTGAAAAAATAAAAGCCAGAGCCTGTGAATCGGCATCTGGCTTCGGAGGAGGGTGATGAGAAAAAAGTTTATTCTGTCTTGGACAGATAGATTCGTATTTTCAAATTCGCTTTATGATCTTGTCCGTGCCCCACGAACTTATTATGGAACGGATTATACATCGGTTGATTTCATTGTCAACAAGATTTTGAGTTTTTTTTCACAATATTTTAATTTAGTTAAATACTGAAACCGGTCCCCAAGCACATCAACAGCAAAATATTTCTAAAATTCCTATATATTCAGCTTATTTCAGGTTAAACTATGTCTTTTATTGACTTTGTATCATTTTTTCAAGACTTTTTCTGTTAACTTTTGTATGACGACATAAAATACAGGGACCATCAGCACTCCAAGTACCGTCGCCAGCAGCATTCCACCCAAAACCGCAGTTCCGAGCGCGCGTCTGGATGTCGCACCGGCACCTGCCGCAATGGCCAGCGGAACGGTGCCAATCAGCGTTGTCAGGGCAGTCATCAGAATCGGACGGAAACGCAGCCGCGACGCTTCTAAGGCAGATTCTTCGATACTATGCCCTTCTTCATGATGTGCTTTTGCAAACTCAACCAGCAGGATGGCGGTTTTGGTCGCCAAGCCAATCAGCAATACGATACCTATCTGGGTATAGATGTTGTTGTCATACGCTCTGGCCCATGTAAATATGACCGCCCCGAGCAGTGCCAGCGGAACGGCAAATACTATCGCAAACGGAATCATCCAGCTTTCATACTGTGCGGCAAGAAATAAAAATGCGAATAATGCCGCAAACATAAAAATAATGGGGGCCTGGTTGCCGGCGCGAATTTCCTGAAAACTGGCCCCGGACCATTCATGGCCGATATTTGCCGGAAGAACTTCCCTGCACAGTCGTTCCATTTCCGCAATCGCCTGACCGGAACTAAATCCGGGCTTGGCTGTGCCGGTAATAGTCGTGGAAGGATACAAATTATAGTGTGTTACAATTTGCGGCCCCACCTTATTCTGAACAGATAATATCGTTTTCAAGGGAAGCATCTGTCCTTGTGAATTACGAACCTCAATCTGTCCAATTCTATCAGAGGTGCCCCGGAAATCTTTGTCCGCCTGAGCAATCACTTTAAACGTTCGTCCGAACAGATTAAAATCATTGACATAACTGCTTCCCAGATTGGTTTCAAGCGTATCGAAAACCGTCTGTAGCGGAACGCCCAAACGCTTGGCTTTCACCCGGTCAATATCCACATACAGCTGCGGAACATTGGCTCTAAAAGTGCTGTTTTGGGGCATAACGGCCGGACTGGCATTGGCCGCCGACATCAGGGTATTAGCTGCAGACTCCAGACCCTGCAACCCCGCCCCCCCGCGATCTTGAAGCACCAATTCAAAGCCGCCTGTTCGTCCCAGGCCGCGAATCGGCGGCATAACCAGCGCAAGACAGAAGGCGTCCTGAACGCCGCCAAAAAGGCGACCCTGCAGTCCCTGGACAATTTGTGAAATATGCAGAGAAGGGTCTTTCCTTTTTTCCCATGAGTCAAGGCTGACAAAGGCAATACCGCCATTGGAGATCGCCGCACCATTGAGCAATGAAAATCCGGCAACGGTTACGTAGCTGTCCACACCCGCCGTCTGTGAGAGAATTCCGGCCACCTGGTCCATCACCCCGCTGGTTCTATCCAACGTGGCACCATCGGGCAGCTGCACATTGACAAAAATAAATCCTTCATCTTCTTCCGGAATAAAGCCCGTCGGCAAAGACCGCATCACCACCAAAGAAGCAATGGTGATCAGGACGAAAATAATCATCATAACAAGCGTTTTTCGAATGACAACCCGGACAGCCGTCATGTATCTGCCGGTGAAATTCTTCATAAAACGGTCGAATACTTCAGCATGCCAATTGCGGCTTGCACTGCGGGGACGAAGCAGCATCGCACACAGCGCCGGACTCAATGTCAGGGCGTTGATGGAAGAAAAGACCACCGCTACGGAAATCGTCACACCGAACTGCTGGTACAGCCTGCCGGTAATGCCTCCTATCACGATTGTCGGAACAAACACCGCCAGCAGCACCAGCGTTGTAGCAATCACAGGGCCTGTAATTTGGCGCATCGCCTTGAATGCAGCATCTTTGGCGGACAACCGTTCTTCTTCAATAATACGGCTGGTATTTTCGACTACAACAATTGCATCATCCACCACAATACCAATAACCAAAACAAGACCAAACATCGTCAGCGTATTAATCGACATTCCCAGCGCCAGCATCACCGCAAAGGTACCAATCAGCGAAACAGGGATGGTAATCGAGGGAATAATGGTCGCCCGCCAGTCTTCCAGAAAGATATACACCGTTAGGATCACCAGAAAGACCGTAAAACAAAGTGTAATTAATACTTCCTTGATAGATTCGCTGATAAAGACTGTCGGATTGAAAGGGATGCGGTACTCAAGTCCTTCAGGAAAGCTCTTGGATAATTCATCAAGCGCTTTGCGTACCCCTTTGTATACTTCCAGCGCATTGGTCCCCGGGGTCTGAAAGATCCCCATCGCCACGGAGGGTTTGCCTTTCAGTTTTACGTTGGTGCCATAGTATTCGGCACCCAATTCCACCCGTGCAATATCCCGCAGCCTGAGAATCTGTCCATCCTGCCCAACACGCAAGATAATATCGTTGAATTCTTCGACAGTACTCAGTCTGCCCAGAGTGTTAATCGTATATTGAAACTGCTGACCAGCCGGGCTTGGCATCGACCCTATCTGGCCGGCGGCGACCTGAATATTCTGCTCGCGAATCGCATCCAGGACGTCATTGGTCGTCAGACTCCGGGCTTTGAGCTTATCCGGGTCAAGCCAAAGCCTCATCGCAAAATCGCGTGCACCAAAAACCGTAATGCTGCCGACGCCGGGAACGCGGGAAATGACATCTTTCATCCGAAGATTGATGTAATTACTCATATAAATCTGGTCATAGCGTTCATTCGGCGAGACGAGACTTACAACCAATGTAATGTTGGGGGTCTGTTTTTGCGTGGTCACTCCCTGCCGGCGGACTTCTTCGGGAAGCCGGGGTTCGGCGGTTGCCACACGGTTCTGGACCAGCACAGTCGCCATATCCACATCGACGCCCACTTCAAATGTGACAGTAATCTGCATGTGGCCGTCGTCGCTGCAGCTGGAGGACATATAGAGCATATTGTCCACACCATTTATCGCCTGTTCTATCGGCGTAGCTACGGTTTCGGCAACAATCTCCGCGCTGGCTCCGGGATAGACTGCTGAGACGGTTACGGTCGGCGGTGTTATATCCGGCATTTTTTCCACCGGCAGCAGCGGAATAGTAATTAATCCGACCAGCACAATGACAATTGAAATGACGCTGGCAAAAATCGGGCGGTTAATAAAAAATCCACTAAACATAGATACGGTATCTTTCTGCGGCTCAAAAAACCGCGATTGATTCTCGAATTAAGGTTTGGCGACGGCGTTCGGTTCTGTTTGCTGGACAACGCCTTCCACTTGCGGTGTAACCGGCGAACCAGGACGGGCAAAATGAAATCCGCTGACAATATAGCGTTCCCCGACATTCAATCCTGATTGAACAACAATCTTGTCGCCGACTTTTCGGCCCAGCTGAACCGGCCGATAAACCACAGTATTATTCGGATCTACCGTCAAAATATACTTGCCGCTCAAATCGGACTGAATCGCTCGTTCCTGTGCCCAAACCGCATCTTTGGTTACGCCGACAGGAACACGAATATACACGAATGTGCCCGGAAACAGCTGTCTTTCCGCATTGGGTATCTGGCCGCGAACCATAATTGTACCGGTCATCGGATCGACCTTGTTGTCGATAAAATCCAGAAACCCATGATGCAGATAATCATCATCGCCGGTTAAGCTGATTTGAAATGCAGGAAGATCTTTTTTGAGCTGATCTATCCGATGCGTCACAAAATACTGCTTGAGCGAATCCTCGTCGGCATTGAAATAGACGTACAACGGCTGCAATCGAACAATTGTGGTTAAGAGGGTTTGTTCGCCGGCGCCGACAAGATTGCCCGCATCCACCAGGCGTCTGGCGACCCGTCCTGTGATCGGGCTGGTTATCCGGGTATAACTTAAATTGAGTTCGGCCGTCTGCAAGTCAGCCATCGCGGCCATCACATTAGCCTGTGCCTGGTCGCGCTGTGCTTGGGCGGTAGTCAAATCCTGCTTGCTGACGGCGTTAATCTGAATCGCCTTTTCCAATCGCTCATAATCAAGCTTTGCCCGCTCAAGATTGGCCTGTGCCGCCTGGAGCTGTGCGCGTGCCTGATCACGTTTGGCGATATAGGCCTCCGGCTCGATGGTGAACAATAAATCGCCCAGCTTGACATCAGCACCATCCGTAAAATCCACAGTCTTTAACAATCCTTCAACCCGGGCGCGAATTTCGACCTGTTCAACTGCGGCCGTATTGCCGGTGAACTCGTAAAACTCATTAACGTCCTGTGTTGTTGGGTACTGCACCATCACACGGGGCGGAGCTCCAAAACCGGCAGGCCCCTGGGTGGAAAGCTTGCCTTTAGTAATGCGATTCCAGCCAAACCATACAGCGGCAATAATCAAAATAATAGCGACAATCGTAATTTTCTTTGTCATACCTGGTAAAGACCTTTCTTTATTCGTTTGTTCCACAGAAGAGGTTTCTTAGAGGTTATTCGGTTCAGCAGCCTGAGCCTGCCAACCGCCGCCGGAGCTTTTATACAACAGTACAAGGGCTTGCAATGCCGACCCTTCGCTTTGAGCCAGCTTTTCCTGCTGAGAAAACAATGTACGTTGAGAATCCAGAACATTCTGAAAATCAGTAAGACCGTTGGTATATAAATTTTCAACCAATTCCACCGACCGGCGGGATGATTTGACTGAATTATCCAGCGAAACTCTGCGGTCAAGCTGCTGGGTATAAGCCACCATTGCATTTTGAACTTCTTCGGCTGCCGCCAGCACGGTATTTTCCCAATTCGCAAGCAGAGCCTGAGTATTTGCCTCTTCAATCTTTATGGTGTTCCGGATTCGATTGCCGTCAAAGATATTCCAGCGAAGCCCCGGCCCAAAAGCATAGGCCTTGTTATGAATATTCCCCAGCCCGGACAGCTGGCGGGACTGAATCTCAAAGGTCCCCAAAAGCTGCAAGGACGGATACAGGTCCGCCTGAGCAACTCCAATCAGTGCCGTCTGTGCAGCCAGCTGACGCTCGGCCCGACGAATATCCGGCCGCTGACGCAGCAAATCCGCAGGCAGGCCGATAGCAATGGTTTCCTGTACAACCGGCAACGGCTTAATTGGGCTTAGTTGTTCATTGAGTGAAACCGGCATTTGGCCCAATAGAACCGCAAGACGATTCATCGCCGCAGATTCCGCAATACGCAGCAAGGGAACGGTCGATTCGGTATTGGACAAATTGACCTCGGCCTGACGGACGTCCAATTCACCCGCAATTCCCGCCTCAAAACGCCCTTTCGTCAATTGCAGCGTTCTGCGCTGAATCTCAATATTATCATTCGCGTAAACAATTTGGGTCTGAATAGTTCGAAGTTCAATATAATTCCGACAAACTTCCGCAAGCAGAACAACCATCACGTTGCGGTAATCTTCAATCGATGCCTGATAGGATGCTTCTGAGGATTCCACCAGCCGTTTGATTTTTCCAAACAAATCCACTTCCCAGAGAAAATCCGCTCCTACCGAATGCAGATTCATTGCGTCCGGTTCCGCCGAAGACCTTGTAAGGCCGTCTTTGCTCGATTGCATCCGGGCATAAGACCCCGTCGCGTCAACCTGCGGATAATACCGGCCCGTCGTATAATCACGCAACGCGCGAGCGGCATCAACCCTTGAAATCGCGGCCTGAATATCTTTATTATTCTCTATAGCCTGTGTAATTAAACTATTGAGACACTCGTCGTCGAAGACCTTCCACCACCCAGTCATATTGGGATCCTGAGCCTGAGAAAAAACACTGTTTGGCTCAGTTGACCAACGCTCGTGCAAGCCTATCTTGGGAGACTGATAATCTTTGCCAACGGTACAACCTTGAAACAATAGACTGCTTCCTATCACAGCCAGCAAAGCAGCACCATAACTTAATTTCATTTTTCGCATAGAATTCTTATTCATCAACATCTCGGAATATTATTCAATCTATCTTGGCATCTAAAATGCGGCACAGCGGAACAGCGCGCAAACAGTACGATTACGACGACATTATTCGCATTAAGATAACCAAAAAACAAAACGTTTATTTCAAACAGTCATTTGAAATGATTATTTTATCTGGCTTCATCTGAAAGTCAACTGGATTTTGTGCGATTTTTTTAATAAAGAATCACTTATAATTATATTGTAACTATATTATAGTTTTTTTTACAACATATACTATTTCTATTTTGCTTCTTTCTCTTGCGGCCCACTGGAAAACCTATAAAATAAAGCAAATTTACAAGTTACGCCGATACAAAAGAGTCCCTGATGGGGGATGTTTTAAGGTTTCATAGGAACAAAAAGAAAGGATTTGCGTGAAATTATCTGCCCTCTTTGCAGGATTATTAGCGACATTATTACTAATTGGCGTGTCTGGATGCGATTTTGGCGGCACCAAGTCATCCACAACAATCCCCTACCGGATGTCGATATTCGAATTGGCTCAGCGGCTGGGGCTGGATGTTACCGAGCAAACCGACCGGTATATCGAGATGAAAAATGCTACCAATCGGGTGGTTATTTTCCTCCACGAGGGCGGGCGAGTTTTTGTCAATCAAGCACCTATCGGCAGCACCGGCCCAGTTACGCATGCCAACGGCACTATTTACGTACCTGAAATCTTGGAAACACAGATTCGCCCGAATCTGCGGTCAAAGTCTTATGTTGCTCCAATACCGCCTAAGCCCAAATGGACACCTCCCAAGCCAGCCCCCAAAACCGGTGGCCTGGTATTGATTGACGCCGGACATGGCGGTAAAGACCCCGGAACCACCAGTTATCTGGGACACCAGGAAAAAGGCATCAACCTGAAAATCGCAAAGAAACTGGCTGCTATGCTCAAAGCCCGCGGAATGCAGGTCAAGATGACCCGAGACTCCGATGTAACCATTGACAAATACGACCGAGCGGATATGGCTAACCGGATCAACCCCGATTTGTTTATCGCCATCCACTGCGATGCCAATCCCAAATTAACCATACGGGGTTACTCGGTTTGGGTCTCCCGTTCAGCCGGCCAGGACTCTCGCATGGCCGCAGGGTTGATTGAAAATGCGATGATTAAAACCCGGCTTCCCAGCCGCGGCGTCCGAGAGGCCGATTACGTCGTTCTGGCAAATACCCGGATGCCGGCCGTCCTGGTCGAGTGCGGCCATTTATCCAATCCGACCGAAGCAGCCGCCTTGTATGATCCCCAGTTCCAGGACCGCATAGCCTCCGCCATCGCCGACGGCGTCACCGAAGCAATGAAACGCCTGTAAAACAAAAAAAGGACTCGCCTGAAAAACGAGTCCTTTTTATTTGCTTATGACCTTCCGATTATTGCTTATTGACCTCGTCTTTCTCTCTCCATCCACCGCCGATTTTCTCCCATCTGGATTTGACTAAAATTATACTCAATCACATCCGGAATAGTCAACAAAAATGTCGGAATATAACGGGAAATAAATGTACCCGCAGAAAAAAAATTAATGTTATGGAAAACAAGGAGTTGTAATAACAAACGCGTGAAATCCTATCTCACGATTATGAATTTTTGACGAATTTATAGGTCAGCATCGCATAGACGAGCTTCGCGGCCAGAAAATCACTGCCCCAGTGCTGGGGGCGCGGGCACAGCTCCACCACATCGCAGCCGACAACGTTTTTGGTCT
>JBHJNC010000275.1:0-3375 GCA_048497675.1 Gimesia maris | reverse complement strand
CGGACGGTATGACTCCATTCTACGATCTTCACGATATGTAGAAGAGCCGATTGAAAGTATCGTATCATAATCCAAAATATCTCCTTCTTATCAGGAATTGACTATGCCGACTATCATTAAAATTGACCCGGTAACACGCATTGAAGGTCATTTAAAAATTGAAGTTACTATTGAAATGGTGAACAATGTCCAGCAGGTTATCAACGCAAAAAGCACAGGGACGATGTTTCGCGGATTTGAGAGGATTCTGCTGAACCATGACCCCCTCGATGCGCCGCATATAACCCAGCGTATTTGCGGGGTCTGCCCGATTTCTCATGGTATGGCAAGCTGCAAAACGCTTGAAAAGGCCTTTGGTGTTGTTCCTCCGGCAAACGGCAGAATTCTGCGGAATCTGGTGCTTGGGTCCAACTTTATCCAATCGCATATTCTGCATTTTTATCATCTGGCGGCATTGGATTATATCAATACTCAGGGCATCCTCGATATGGCTCCGTGGTCTTCCCGGTATGTGACGCCGGATATGGTTGGTGGTGACTTGGCGGCGGTGCTGGTCGGCCATTACGTCAAGGCGCTGGAAATGCGGCGCAAAGCCCATCAGATGGGCGCTATTTTCGGGGCTAAGCTGCCTTGTGCGCCAACATTTGTTCCGGGAGGCTGTACCGAAGCCGTAACCTCGGCAAAGATTGCGGATTTCAGAAAACTGCTCAATGACGCAGAACAGATACGCAGCTTTATTGACACGGTGTACATCCCTGATGTTCAGGCCGTTGCCTCGCTGTTTCCGCAATACGCTCAGATTGGACGCGGCTGCGGCAATCTTCTGGCCTATGGCGTTTTTGATCTGGACAACAGCGACAACAACAAGCTGCTTGCCCGCGGACGTTATACGGACAATGTGCTTGGATCTGTGAACGTCGCGGACATTTCCGAGGATGTCTCGCATTCGTGGTACAGTTCGCCGAGCGGGCTAAATCCCGCCTCCGGCCAAACAGAGCCGGACTATCTTAAAGCCGGCGCCTATAGCTGGATTAAGGCCCCGCGGTACTTCGGTAAAGCCCACGAGGTCGGCCCTCTGGCCCGGATGTGGGTAAATGGCGATTATCGTAACGGCATTTCCGTCATAGACCGTCTGGCGGCCCGTGCATTCGAAGCCAAGAAAGTGGCCGACGCGATGGTTGGCTGGCTTAATGAGCTGATTGTCGGCGGTTCGACTTTCAGTTATAAACAAACACCGTCATCGGCGTCGGGATTCGGGTTGACTGAAGCGCCGCGCGGGGCGCTGGGGCATTGGGCGGATATCACGGATGGGCGAATCAGCCGGTATCAGGTGATTACCCCAACGGGATGGAACTGTTCGCCGATGGATAATACCGGCCAAAATGGACCTGTTGAGCAGGCGCTGATTGGAACGCCGGTTGCGGACCTTCGGCAGCCGATTGAGGTTTTGCGGGTGATTCATTCATTCGACCCGTGTCTGGCATGTTCGGTACATCTTCTGCGGCCGGACCGCAAGAAAGCGGAAACGGTCGTGGAATTGGCCGCTGGATAATAACTCTCGTTTTTTCATCAGATGTCGGATATGGAACAATCTGTCGCTCCAATACTTATTCTCGGGATTGGAAACATCCTGCTTCAGGATGAAGGGGTCGGTGTACGCGTGATTGAGTTTTTGCAGACACAGCCTCGGCTGGAAGGAGTTGAGTTGCTCGATGGCGGTACGGCCGGCTTTGATTTGCTGGATATCATCGCCGACCGCAAAGCCATAATTGTAATTGACGCTGTCGATGCGGGCCATCCGCCGGGAACCATTGTCAGGTTCGTATCGGAAGATATTCTCACTACAGACTCTCCGGAACTATCTGCCCATCATATCGATTTTGCCCAAACCTTGAAAATGGCTCAATTGCTCAATTGTGCCCCGCAAAAAGTCGTGATTTTTGGCATTCAACCCGCATCCATCGAGCCGGGTTTGAATTTGACTCCCGCTATTGCATCGCGGGTCCCTGAAATTGCATCGTTGGCTTGCAAAGAAATTCAGCACATTTTGCCGCTGGACTGTCTTTCATAGTCCCACTGCAGACGCCGGACAATCAATTGGATGCTCCGGCAAAACAAGCCTGTTGTCTCTATCCGCCTGCGGCGTTGACAGGTTTGATTTCATCGTATATAGTGGTGACGAAAAAGATTTATCGAAATGCACAAAATAGTTCAATCAACTTCGCCGAATCGCTGGGTTATCGTCGCTGCGGGCGTTATCATCCAATTTTGCATTGGTGTTAATTTTGCCTGGTCTGCTTTCGCAACTCCTTTGACCAAAGAGCCTTATATTTTTACTCGTCTTCAAACGCAGATGATTTTCTCGGCGGGGCTGGTGATGTTTGCTTTGTCGATGGCTTTGATCTCCGGACGATTCCAGAAACATTTGGGCCCACGCAGGACGGTTCTGCTGGGAGGTTTAATTCTTGGAAGCGGATATCTCGTAGCGGGTTTCTCCGGCACTCATTTCTGGGGCATCTTTCTGGGTGCCGGTATTTTGGCCGGTCTGGGTATCGGCTTAGCCTATGTCTGTCCGATTGCTATTTTAATTCGCTGGTTTCCCGATAAAAAGGGGATGATTGCCGGATTAGCGGTTGCTGGCTGCGGCTTTGGCTCGCTTTTGTGGATCATGTTGACCGGCGGATTCAAACTCGGCCAATGGATTAACCTGACACCCGGATGGGATGGCTTTTACGGCGATGGCATGAACCCCAACGAGATATTTCGGATCTACGGCGTAATATTTATGCTGGTCATTTCGTTCGGCTCAATTTTTATGATTTATCCGCCTCAGAATGCCCATCTTCCCAGGGCCGCCGCCAACCCTGACAGTATTCACCCGCCCGCAACCATCGAGCTAACCGAATCCCAGATGGTGCGTACTCGTCAGTACTGGATTCTATTTACCGGGTATGCCGCCGGTACGATGGCCGGGCTTATGGTTATCGGCATCATCAAATTGTTCGCCGTCGATGTTCTGACCGCGCGCGGCACAGAGATTGCCAAAGCAGCGGTGATTGCCAATACTGCCATGGGTTTTTTTTATGCCATTATGAATAGTCTGGGACGTATCATCTGGGGCACTATTTCCGATAGACTGGGACGCAAAAATTCCATTATGCTGATGAATGGGATGCAGGGAATGATGATGCTGCTGTTTTACTTCGTCGGGCAATACGAACTCGGTCTGTATGTTGGAGCAGCCATTCTTGGATTTAATTTCGGCGGCAATTTTGCTCTATTCCCCTCCGCTGCGGCCGATTACTTCGGCATCCATCGCGTCAATACCAATTACCCCAGAGTCTTCCTGGCCTATGGCGTTGGCGGTTTTCTGGG
>JBHJNC010000274.1:0-6449 GCA_048497675.1 Gimesia maris | reverse complement strand
GATGTCGAGGCGATTACCGAGGGCCTCTGCGGGGCGGCTCGGCCGGGGCATTTCCGCGGGGTAACGACTGTTTGTACTAAGCTGTTTCATATCGTTTTGCCGGACATTGCCTATTTCGGCCAAAAAGATGCCCAGCAGGCGGCGGCTATCTGCCGGATGGTGGAGGATTTGAATTTTCCGATGCGGGTGGAGGTTTGCCCAACGGTGCGTGAGCCGGACGGACTGGCGATGAGCAGCCGAAACCGGTATTTGTCGCCGGAAGAACGAAAAAAGGCAATCTGTCTCTATAATGCCTTAAATGTCTGTAAGCAACAGGTTGGACAGGGTACATTTGCGGCTTCAAAATTGCGTGAAAAAATGACAGAAGTGTTTTCCAAAGAAGGACTTAGCCCAGAATATATCGGCATTGTGGATGCAAAAACACTGAAACCTGTCGAAGTCATTGAGGGCGGCTGTCTGGCAGCGATTGCCTGTCGGGTTGGTCCTGCCCGGCTGATTGACAATATGCTTATCTTCTTGAACCCGCTCCGTTTTCAGTTATAATGGTTCGCCGTTAACCATTTATTAAGAAAGATAATGTGATGTTTTTGAAAGTCCTAAAAGGAAAGCTTCACCGTGCCCGGGTAACCGGTTCACAGATAGATTACCCCGGCTCGATTGGCATCGATTCGGATATGCTCAAGGCTGCTGGGATCAATGTCTATGAAGAAGTGCTGGTTGCCAATGTGACCAATGGCCAGCGGGTCGAAACGTATGTTGTTCCCGCACCGGCGGGCAGTCGGCAAATCACGGTCTTGGGCGCCGCGGCTCGGTTTTTTGACCCCGGCGATATTATCATTATTATGAATTTCGCCTATCTTACGCCAGAAGAGTTGAAAACACATAAGCCCAAAGTGGTCTCCTGCGACGAAAACAACCATTTCAAAATGATGGATTAACAAGACCCCGTGTATCCGGAGCTTTTTGAAATCCCATTTCTGCATATCACCGTCAAAAGCTACGGGACAATGATGGTGATTGGATTTCTGGTTGCGATGTGGGTCTTGCGGCGGATGGCAAAACGTGTCGCATTAAATCCGGATATCCTTTCTAATGCCGCACTCTACGCGCTGATTTCGGGTGTCATCGGCGCCCGGCTGTTTTATGTCATTCACCACCACGACCAGTTTCAAGGCGGTCTGCTTTCTATTTTTGCCGTCTGGCAGGGCGGGCTGGAGTTTTTGGGCGGGGTGATTCTGGCGGTTGGGTTTTTATTGGTTTACCTTCGAAAAAACAGATTCCCGCTGCTGATTTGCTTTGATATATTTGCGATTGTTCTAATGATTGGTTCTGGCTTTGGCCGGGTCGGCTGCCTGATGAATGGCTGCTGCTATGGCAAAATCACCGATTCGGCCATCGGCATTCGCTTCCCTTATAATTCCTTTGCCTACCAAAATCAGGCGTTTCCAGACCCGCAGCGGACTCGCACCGAGCCGCATGTGAAGATTGATGATTCATTCTACGGCTGGCTGTCGGAGGATGGCAAGACGTGGATACCGGCTAAACCTGAAGATAAGTACAGTGCGAATTTAAAGCCTTATGATATGCTTACAGACGAACAGAAGCTGCAGGTGACGCAGGGCCCTTACCGCTGCCTGAAAGTGCTCCCCACTCAGCTTTTTGACAGCGCGTATGCTTTGGCTCTGGCCGGGGGGATGTATCTGTTTTGGCGGTTCTGGGCATCGGCTCGGCCGGGATTGACGATGGCGGTGATGATGTGGCTGTATGGGCTGTGCCGGTTTTATGTGGAAACGCTTCGGGATGACAACCCCTTTGAATACGCCTGGTGGATGATCTACAAAGGCGGCACGATTTCGCAGAATATCAGCTTGTATATGATACTTGCCGGAATCTGTCTGTCGCTGTATTTCGTGTTAAGAAACACAGCGACAGACAAGAGGTAAATCAGATAAACTTGTTTTGTCTGAACAAATTACAGATATTCGTTCAGGATATTTTCCAGCAGTTCCTGGCGGCCGCTCTGGATCTTCGGTTCACCATTTTTGAGCGTGTACTGCTCCAATTCCTTAAAGCCGATCTGGCGTTTTTCAATCTTTTTGCCAAAGGGCGTATCCCAGCCGGCATAGCGTTTCTTGACGGCTTTTTCGAAGGTTTGATCCTTGAGCATTCTGGCCGCATTGTTGAGACCGCGGGCAAAAGCATCCATCGCGCCGATATGGGCATAGAACAGATCTTCGGGTTCAATGGATTGCCGTCTGACCTTGGCATCAAAATTCAGACCGCCGGTGGTAAAGCCGCCGCCTTTGAGGATGGTGTACATAGCCAGCGTGGTGTCGTAAATATCCGTCGGGAATTGGTCGGTATCCCAGCCCAGGAACAGGTCGCCGCGATTGGCGTCTACGGAACCTAAGATACCGTTGTCCGCACAGAACTGCAGTTCATGCTGGAAAGTATGTCCCGCCAATGTGGCGTGATTGGCTTCAATATTCAATTTGAAGTATTTGAGCAGGTCGTATTTCTGCAGAAACGCAAAGCAGTTTCCAGCGTCCGAGTCATACTGGTGCTTGGTCGGCTCTTTGGGTTTGGGTTCAATGTAGAACTGGCCTTTGAAGCCGATCTGCTTTTTGTAATCCACCGCCATCTGAAGCAGGGTGGCCAGATGGTCCAGTTCCCGTTTCATATCGGTATTGAGCAGCGTATCATAGCCTTCACGGCCGCCCCAGAAAACGTATCCCTGTCCGCCTAATTCCTTGGTGATTTCCATCGCTTTTTTAATCTGGCTGGCGGCGTAGGCAAAAACTTCCGGCGAAGGATTGGTTCCGGCTCCGGCCATAAATCGCCGATGGCTGAAAGCGTTGGTGGTTCCCCAGAGCAGTTTGACGCCGGTTTCACTCTGGAGTTTTTTGGCCAGCTTGACAATCGTATCCAGCCGCTTGTTGGTTTCAGCAAGATTGTTGGCTTCGGGGGCGATGTCTCTATCATGGAAGCACCAGAAATCCACGCCAAGCTTGGTGAAGAACTCAAATGCCGCCATCATCGTATCCTGGGCAACCTGCATCGGATCGTTGGAGCGGTCGTATGAACGAATGATGGTTCCGGGACCAAAGGGGTCGCCGCCTAAGCCCTTAAAGGTGTGCCAGTAACAGACCGCAAAGCGAAGATGCTCGGCCATAGTCTTGCCCATCACCTTCTGTTTGGCGTTGTAGTGTTTGAAGGCCAAAGGATTTTTGGAATTTGGTCCTTCGTATTTAATTTTGCCAATGGTAGGAAAAAAAGTATTCATCATTATATCTCCGTACTCAATTAGGTTTTTGTTACGTTTTGCCAACAATCCTATTGTATGGTGTTTGCCTCTTGATTCCAATACCAAAATACGTTAAAATATAACCAAAATACGCACAGGCCCGACCATGAAAAAAGTCATGATGATGATAGATACTTCCCGGCTGACGGGACGCGAACTGCTCAGCGGAGCAGAACGGTATATTTCTGCCTTCACCCGGTGGGAGGTGTATACGCTGTCGCCGAATTACCTGAAAAGAGACCTTGAGAATCTAAATTTAAAGGGCTTTGACGGTTTTTTTGTGTGTTTTGCCGAGGGGATTGATCCGGTTCTCAAAATCAAAAAGCCCAAAATCATCCATCATACGCCCAAAGAGGTTTTGCCGAATGCCAGTTTGATCATAACGGGTTCTTCTCAAATTGGCCGGATGGCGGCGGATTATCTTATTTCGCTGGGGCTTATCAATTATACTTTCTGCGGGTTTAAGGGCATTGGCTGGTCGGATGAACGTCATGACAGTTACGAGCAAAAACTCCGGGAATTGGGTATTACACCGATTGTCGGGTATATTGACGTTCCGACGCGAAGCAAGGCGGTTGATCGTCAACGGCTGACAACGTGGCTGAAAAACCTGCCAAAGCCGGTTGGTATTTTCGCCTGTAATGATGACAGGGCGATTAGTATTCTGGAGGCCTGCAAGGCCAATCAGATTAATGTTCCGGAGGAAGTTGCGGTTCTGGGGGTCGATAATGACAGTTTGATTTGCAATCTGTCCTCGCCGCCCTTGTCGAGCATTGCACTGAATTTTGATGCCATCGGTTATCTGGCGGCTCAGCATCTGGATAAGATGATCATGGGACAGGCGGAGGATGCGACGTTCTATGTCGATCCGGTGGAGGTTGTCGCGCGGAAATCGACCGATGTGCTGGCAGTTCAGGATAAAGAACTCGTCGCAGCGGTTCAGTTTGTGCGGGCCAATTTCGAAAAGCCGATTTTGGTGGATGATGTGGTCAAAGCGACCAATCTATCGCGTCGTGAACTGGAGTATCGTTTCAAGCATACCTTAAAACGGACCATCAAATCTGAAATCGAACGGCTGCGCATTGACTACATCAAGAAAAAACTGATGAACAGCCGGCAGCCGATTTACCAAATTGCCAGAATGCTGGAATTTATTGATCCGGAGCACTTTTCACGGTATTTTAAGCACCATACCGGGATTCGGCCTTCGGAATTCCGACAGACATACGGACTGGCGGCTGAGACCGGCGAAGGGTAAATAGGGTATCCTCGGAGATGTTATGGCAAAAAAAGTAGTAGCTATTCAGGGAAGTTATCGTAAAGGCAGGGTCTCGGACTCGGCGGTGGATGCGGTCTTGCGCGGGGCGGAGGCGGCGGGGGCGGTAACCGAGAAAATCTATCTGATTGATCAGCATATCGAGTTTTGCGACAACTGTCGCGCATGCTGTCAGCAGCCGGGTGAAAAGCGGGGCAAGTGTGCCCATAATGATGATATGGATGCGATTTTGGATAAACTCGAGCAGGCCGACGGGCTGGTTTTTTGTTCGCCGATGAACGCGTTTACCGTTACGGCGGTGATGAAACGGTTTATCGAACGGCTGACGGTGTATGCGTATTGGCCGTGGAGCAAGGCCAAGGGCCCGGCATTCCGAAATAAGCAGGCCAGCGACAAAAAGGCGATTGTCATTACCTCCAGCGCTATGCCGGCTATTATAGGACGTATGTTTGCGCGCAATGCACTTTTCCTGCTGAAGTCGCTTCCCCCGATTTTTGGCGTTAAAAAGGTAAAAACCCTCTATTTTGGGATGGTGGCACAGAGGCAAAATGCGATATTAACGGATAAACAATTACTGAAATGCTTCAAGGCCGGCAAAAAGCTTGTCGAGTAAAGCAGACTTTCTATGGCCAGTATTATTTTTCAAAATTATGTGATTTTTTCTTGCAAAACAGGCCGAAAAACATACAATTGCTCGTTCTTATAGCAGTAATAATTGAATAATATGACAATTTCCAAACAGTAAAGGGAAGGTTGATTTTTGTATGATTAAAGTGAAGTCTCGTACTGGTGAGTCCGTTCAGCAGATGATTAAGCGGTTCAAAAAGATGTGTGAAAAAGAAGGTCTGATCCGCGATATCAAGAAGGGCGGCTTCTATGAAAAGCCCTCTGAAGTCGGCCGCCGCAAACGGAAAAAATCAGAACGCATGGCGCGGATTTTCAGCAGCAACCCCGCGTAAGACTTCTTTGTGATAGTACAATGCCGGACAGCGAGTGTGAAGGGTGCTCGTTGTCCGGATTTTTATGCGCACTGGTCGGGGGAAAAAGTAGAGACCTATGCAAAATAACAAGCCCAGATGTTTATTTGTCAATCCGCCGATTTACGATTTTTCCGCGTATGATTTCTGGCTTCGGCCGCTGGGGCTGCTTACTGTGGCGGGAATGCTGCGGGGGCAGGCGGAACTGACGCTGTATGATTTTATGGACCGGCGGCATCCGCTGGCTGCCGATTCTGAGACCGAAAAAGACCCCACCGGACGCGGCAGGTTTATCGAGCAGCGTGTTGAAAAACCGAAGTCGCTGAAATCTATCCCTCGACATTACAAACGTTTTGGACTGCCGCCAGAGCATTTCATTCAATTTCTTCAGGATAACGCACCTTTTGACTATGTGTTCATCCAGTCTGTGATGACATACTGGTATCCGGGTGTTAAAGAGGTGATTGACGCGGTGCGGAAAGCAATGCCGAACGCGGTGATTCTTGTTGGTGGGTTTTATGCGACGGCGTGCAGTGACCATGCACAGCGGCTTGGGGCGGATGTGGTGGTTGCAGGCGATGACCTTGAGCCGATGTGGAAACTGCCGGGCTTAACGCCGCCGAAAGCGTACTGCCCGCCGGCGTGGGAACTGTATCCGGTTTTGGGAACGGGTGTACTGAAGCTGACGCGAGGGTGTCCTTTCCGCTGTTCCTATTGCTATGTGCCGGTACGGGGTGAGCGTTTCGCCGTACGGCCGCTGGATGAGGTGATGACGGATTTTGAGACGATGCGGCGGGTGGGGGTGTCGAATGCGGCGTTTTATGATGATGCTTTGCTGGTTCAGCCGGAGTCGGTTTTGTTTCCATTTTTGGACGCGGCGGGGCAGCAGGGT
>JBHJNC010000273.1:0-10750 GCA_048497675.1 Gimesia maris | reverse complement strand
CTTTTTCCATGTGTCGACATGTGTCGGGTCAAAATAATCCGCAAAAAAAATCAACGCCTCGCGTAATCGCCGAGAGGCAACACGAATTTGGTGCAGCGGTTCGACATCGTCAGTTTGCTCCAAATCAGCAAAATGAGCAGTTAAGTTATTTGCTTGCTTGCGAATAATCTTGAACGCTGTCGGTAAAATTTGTATATCTTTGTCGATAAGCATAGTCTTTTTGGTGGACAATTGCCCGATAAATTATTCTCTATTAGACAAAATTGATTGAATAAAGCAAGTTAGAAAGTTATCTTGTCTGGTGAATGAAATGAGCTATCACGAGGAAAATGATGGGAAAATCAAAATCCAAAACACGGTGTGTTGGAATCTTAACCGCCGGCGGCGACTGTCCGGGTCTTAATTCCGCTATCCGCGCGGTTACCAAAGCGGCGATAAATGAATATGGTATGACCGTAATAGGGATTCTCGATGGTTTTCGCGGTCTGGTCGAAAATCGTATGATTCACCTCGAACAAAAAGACGTCAGCGGCATTCTGACCCGCGGCGGAACAATCCTTGGTACCAGCCGCGACAAGCCCCACAAAATGCCGATGGGCGGCAAGTTTCGTGATATGACCCAGGTCGCTGTTGAGAACGTCAAACGCCATCACTTGGACTGCTTAGTCTGTCTTGGAGGCGGCGGCACCCTCAAAAACGCCCTCCGTCTCCATCAGCAGGGCAAGGTCAATGTGATTCATCTCCCCAAAACCATTGATAACGACATCGGCTGCACGGACGTTTCCTTCGGCTACGATACTGCGATGCAGATTGCCACCGACGCCATCGACCGCCTGCATACCACCGCCACCAGCCACCATCGTATTATTGTCTGTGAAATTATGGGACACAACACCGGCTGGCTGACCCTCAGCGCCGGTATCGCCGGCGGGGCGGATGTCATTTTGATTCCCGAAATCCCCTACAATCTGGAAGTCGTCGCCGAGTATCTCCAGGAACGCCGTCGGCGCGGCAGCCGCTTTTCCATCATTGCCGTTGCTGAAGGCGCAATTTCCATCGAGCAGGCCAGAGTGCGTGAAAAAGCCATTGCCAAGTCCATCAAAAACAAAACCGGCAAAGATAAAAAGAAAAACAAAAAGGATATTGCCGAACTGATGGAAATCGCGATGGATGAATTTGAAGACGCTCTTGGCGAATATGCCGAGAGTGACAAAAACCAGATATATAAACTGGTACAGGAGCCGATGGCCAGCCGTGTTGCCCGCCAGCTTCAGGAACTTACCGGCATCGAGGCTCGTGTTACCTCCCTCGGCCACGTCCAGCGCGGCGGTACGCCAAGCTCATTTGACCGGCTGCTATGTACCCGGCTTGGCACCAAAGCAGTCCAGCTTTTGGCCGAGGGCAAATATAATGTTATGATTGCGTATGACTCAGGTATCTGCAAACCAATCCCTATTGAAGAAGTCGCCGGAAAACGTAAAATCGTCCCCCCTGACCACCCGATGATCACCTCCGCCCGCCTTGTGGGAACCTGTATGGGCGATGTGATACCGAGTTTTTAAGAAAATGCGGTACCGTTTTGAACGTTCCCCAAAAAAGAGCGGATCATTGCGATCCGCTCTTCCTTTCCCATCACTCTCAAGATAAAATCTTATTTGCGGCCGAACATAACCAGGCTGCCCAGCCCCAGAATCGCCAGCGTCGCCGGTTCGGGAACAAACTGAACCGCCACATCATGAATGGCGGTATTATCAATATATTGGCCAGTCCATTCGTTTCCCAGCCCATACAGATTTTTCAGATTGCTGTCGGTGCCGATGACATAATTGCTAAACAGCTCACTGCCGGCGCCTTTGGCATAGAACGGAACCAGGGCGTTGGTGTGGTCGCCGGAATTTAATACGGCTGTCGGCAGAACTCCTGCTCCGTTGTCACCTATCGGCTAATTAGATGACGATTGAAATATGGTTTAAAAAATGTTTTGATTTCATTGTCTTGAAAATGGCCCATAACCTTCAATACAAAGATTTTTATCGCTAACGCAATTCTAACTTTCTCAACACACATTTCACATAAATAGCTCTTAGTATGACTTCCAGCAATGCCGCAGCAAAATGGTTTTGTGCGGAAATAAGAAAACTTTTTATGGAGAGGCACAACAATGATTGCAAGTAAGATGTTAAGGACAGTGGCCGTAATGTGTATTACGGCGGTGGCGGGAACCGCAGGCGCCGAAGAAATCGCCGAACTTAAGAAACAAATGGTGGAAATACAGGCCAAATTGATCCAGCTCGAGCAGCAACAGACAGACCAGCAGCAGCAAATGGTCGCCCAAGAGCAAAAATTGGCGACGTTTCAGCCCGGCGAATTGAAAATCCCGGAGACACTCAAATGGGTTGAAAAAATCAAGCCCTACGGCGATTTTCGGTATCGTTATGAAAACATCTCTTCGGAGAGAAACGGCGGAGAAAATGATGCCGTCAACAGGAACCGTATTCGTCTGCGTCTGGGGATGACTGCACAAATCAATGAAGAAATGACGCTGGATACCCGCATCGCTACCGGTAAATATGATGACCCGACCTCAACCAACCAGAATCTCGGTGACAGCTGGACTTATAAAGGCGTCTGGCTGGACCGGGCTTATCTGACCTGGAAGCCTTCTTCGGCGGAAGGACTTTCGGTTTTGGCTGGCAAACTGGGTAACCCCTTCTTTGCTGCAGGCAAAAACCAGCTTATCTGGGACGGCGATCTGAGCATGGAAGGTATTGCCGCACAATACACACACAATCTGTCCGAACAGACCAGCCTGTTCGCCAATGCTGGCGGTTTTTATGTCCGTCTCGATGAGAACGACACCGATTCGCTTTCAATGTTCGGCGCTCAGGGCGGTATAACTCATAATTTCGACAAAGATAATAAACTGACCGCAGGAGCCTCTTATTTTGATTACGGTAATCTGCTCGGCGAAACCTATCTGACCGGCACCAGTGCCAAGGGCAACAGCTATTCCGGCGGTTATCTCTATGATTATGATTTAGCCGAAGCCTTTGCCGAATACGCAACTAAAGTCGGAAATATGCCCGTCAGTGTTTATGGTGACTATGTGATGAATACCGCATCCAGCGTCAAAGAAGACACCGGCTGGCTGATCGGCACGGCATTAAATAAGTGCAAAGACCCCGGAAGCTGGGAATTGAGCTATGATTACCGCGATTTAGAAAAAGATGCTGTGGTTGGGGCCTTCAATGATTCCGACTTTATCGGCGGCGGAACCAACGGTAGGGGGCATCGGTTCGGTGTTACCTATCAGCTGGCCAAGAATACCCAAGCGGGGCTAAGCTACTTTATGAATGAAAAGGCCGATTCTACAGGTAAGATTGACGATAATTATAATCGTCTTCAAGCTGATATCATGGTCAAATTCTAATATTAACCTATCTTTAATAATTTTCTAACATAACACTAACAAAACAATAGTAAAACAGTAAGAAACGAAAGGAAAGTTTATGAAAATGTTTCGACAAGATCTACGCGTGCTGGGTATGTGTATTCTTGCAATTGCTGCAATGACAGTATCCGGCAAAGTCCAGGCAGCAGCAACTCTCCAGATAGATGGCTCAACCACCGTCGGTCCTATCGGCGATGCATTTGCCGAAGTCTTCATCAAGGAAAAAGACTGTTCGGTAACCGTCAAGAAAACTGGTTCCGGCGATGGTGTTGCGGCCCTGATTGACGGCCGCTGCGATGTGGCGATGTCCAGCCGCTTCTTAAAGCCCGAAGAATTTGAAAAAGCGGTAGCCGCCAAAGTCTATCCGGTCGTCCATACCGTTGCGATGGATGGCGTGTGCATTATCGTTCACCCGTCCAATCCGGTCAAAGAACTGACGTTAGCTCAGCTTGCCGATATTTATATGGGCAAGATCAAAAATTGGAAAGAATTGGGTGGGTCGGACACGCCGATTGTCGCCATCAGCCGTGACACCTCCAGTGGCACCTACGAAGTGTTTCACGAAAAAGTGATGAAAAAACAGAATATGGATGCCTCGGTTGAATATGTCAATGCCAACCCGCAGGGACACGCCCGCGTCAAAACCACGCCGGGTGCGATTGCCTATGTCGGTCTGGGTTTTATTGACAGTAACGTGAAAGCCTTAAAGATTGACGGCATTATGCCTTCCCGCCAGACTATTGCTCAGGGCACCTATCCGGTCAGCCGCCCCCTGTTCTTATTTACCAATGGCTATCCGAAGCCTGGCTCACTGATACATGCGTTTTGTATATACTATCTGACCGAAGAGGGTCAGGCGATTATTGAGGCAAAAGGGTTTGTCCCTGTTACTAATTATTAAAGTACTCTCAAGGGGACAGAACTATCAGGAGTCCGTATGGCAGAGTATTCTGCACCAATGCCGAAAACAAAGAAAAAAGCAGCGACCGGGTTTTCCCGACCGCTGCTTTTAACTCCATCACAGGATTTGGCTGGTTACCTGTCGGGCCATATCGGAAGAGCGATTCTGTTTTTGATTACCGCAACATCGGTTGCGGCAGTCTTATTGATTTTTTATTTTGTCATTCGGGAAGCAATTCCTTTTTTCAGTGCAGCCAAACTTGATGGCATTCGAGTATTTTTTACAGACAGCGGCTGGTACCCCTCTGCAGAAACACCTCGCTACGGAGCATTGGCGCTGATTGTCGGTTCACTATATGTAACCGTAGGCGCATTGCTGGCTGCGGTTCCGCTGGGCCTGCTGGCCGGAATTTTTTTATCCGATATCGCACCTTTTTCCCTGCGTCAGATTTGCAAGCCTGTCATTGAGATTCTCGCGGCGATCCCTTCTGTCGCGTATGGTTTTTTTGCCGTGATGGTGTTTGCCCCCTGGATGCAGGCTCATCTTGGTTTCTCCTCCGGCACCAATGCCTTAAACGCTTCGATTATTCTGGCGATCATGGCTTTGCCGACCATCATTAGCGTATCGGAAGACGCCATGTCCGCTATCGGACGTGAAATTCGCGAAGCCTCATACGGCCTCGGAGCGACACGAGCTGAAACCATGATTAAGGTTGTCTTGCCCGCCGCCCACAGCGGAATCCTGGCGGCGGTGATTCTGGGGATGATGCGGGCGATAGGTGAAACGATGGTCGTCTGGATGGCCTCCGGCAACGCCAGCCGGATTCCTTCGCCGTGGTGGGACCTGTCGCAGTCAATCCGCACGATGACCGCAACCATCGCCGGCGACATGGGGGAAACCCCAAAAAATTCAGAACATTATTATGCCCTTTTTACCGTAGGACTAACGCTGCTTTTATTTACTTTCAGCTTAAACCTCCTCAGTGAATACCTGCTTAGTCGAATGATGCGCAACAGAAAGGGGACCCAATGAGAACTCTCCTTAGGCAGCTGGCCGACAAAGCTTTTACAATCACCGCAGCCTCAACGGTACTGTTGATTGCCGGCGTGCTGCTGCTTGTGCTGACTCCGATATTCAAGAAAGGATTTTCAGCGGTCTTTTTTACCGAAACCATCGAATTTCGCAAGCTGCAGAAGGACCTGCATCAGCGAGGCGATGAAGCCCTATTGCAGCAGCAGATCGAACAAACCGCCGCAGCACGGCAGCCTATCTATGCGATGCTGACTGACTTTAGCAGGGGTATTGATACCGAGCCGCTGGTCAGAGAAACCAAAGATATTTATCAAAAGTACGGCCAGTATCTGAATTATCGAAATGTCCCTAAAGACCAATATACGGAGTATCGAAAACAGGCCAAATCCATGCGGGACAGTTTGATTGACGCTCTTGAAAGCAGTGACAAGTCGAAGGCGACTTCCAATCTCGATGCTGTCTTATCACAAAAAGACAATCCGCTGTTTAAGGATACGCCTGTCCAGAGGTTTTTCGAAATTGCTCAGTCCTATTACCAGACCGTTCTGAAAATAGACCTGACACACCGGTCCGACTATCTGACAGATTTGCAGGAAGTTACGACGGCTGTCCGCCAATTATTCGGACCTCTGCCGGGGGAACAAACACCGCCGCTGATGATGGATCAATACGGTGCAACTCGAATGGATATGGCGCACAAAGCGCTAAAGGCTCTGCTCTGGGATCAAACGTGGGTATCCGAGGGCGAAGGCAAACCGCTGGTAAAACAACTGATTCCGCGTAAAGAACAATTTGCCGGCACGTCGCTGGAACCGTTGTTTGAGCAGGTTGAACAGAATATTGATGCGATGCTGCTGCCGCGATTTCGAATTTATTGGCAGTACTTTATCGATGACTGGGTCAATAGTCATTATTTTGGCGGCGTCGGACCGGAAATTATCGGTACACTGCTGCTGACGGTTATCGCAATGGTCTTTGCGATTCCACTGGGGGTGATCTCGGCCGCGTATCTGGTTGAGTATGCCGCCGACAATCACAGCATTAAACTGGTACGGATGTGTATCAATACCCTCGCCGGCGTACCCAGCATTGTCTACGGCCTGTTCGGACTGGCATTTTTTGTCATTACGATTTCAGCGATCGGCAAGCCCTGTATTCTCGCCGCATCGCTGACGTTGTCCATTTTAGTGCTGCCGGTCATCATTCGCGCCAGCGAAGAGGCGATTCGGGCGGTACCGCAAACCTACCGTGAAGCATCGCTGTCGCTGGGTGCCGGAAAATTCCGGACCTTAGTCAAGGTTGTTTTGCCTGCGGCGGCGCCGGGAATATTAACAGGAATAATTTTAAGCCTTAGCCGTGCCGCCGGTGAAACAGCGCCGATTTTATTTACCGGCGTTGTAGCGATGGGGCCGATTCCCGATTTCGGCACGCCGGGACAATGGCTGCGAAACCCCGGCAGTTTTTTTGCGGGATTCTTGCAGCCGACAAGAGCGCTGTCCTACGGCAGCTATGACATTGCCGTCGGCGACCGCATCTCCATGCTGGTTCCGCATCAGCAGTTCGGAATGGTGATGACACTGATTTTGCTGGTTTTGATTCTCAATATCGCTGCCATTATTGTCCGGTCCAAAGTCAGCAAAAAATTACGTGGCTATTAACATCAGATTAAAGAATGACCAAAATGGATGCAATAGAAAATAAAGAAAGGTCCTCAATGGAACCGCCAAAACCTGTTCTACTGAAGAAAACTGATGCCGGCAATGCCGCTCGTCCGCAGGTCCGCCTTCAGTCCGTGCCGTCTGAACCGGCTGGGGTGGATGAGCCGGCGGTGATTTCTGCGCGGGATTTCAGTTTCTTTTACGGTGCAAAATGCGGTGTCGATAAAGTAACAATCGATATCAGTACTGGTTCGGTTACGGCAATTATTGGTCCATCCGGCTGCGGCAAAAGCACTTTTCTGCGCAGCATCAACCGGATGAATGATCTGATTCCAAATGCCCGCGCCGAAGGAATGCTGTCAGTCAATGGCCACAATGTCTACGATAAACGCACTAATCTGGTCAATCTTCGTCAGCAGGTCGGCATGGTCTTTCAGAAACCCAATCCCTTTGCCAAAAGCATTTATGATAATATCTGCTATGGGCCCCGCCTGCAGGGCATCCGCAGCAGCCGGGCTTTGATGGATATCGTCGAAAAATCGCTAAAAGATGCGGCGTTGTGGGGTGAAGTCAAAGATGACCTTCACAAATCTGCTCTGGCTTTGTCAGGCGGCCAGCAGCAGAGGCTCTGCATTGCACGGACACTGGCGACCAAACCGAATGTTGTGCTGATGGATGAACCCTGCTCGGCGCTGGATCCGATTGCCACCGCCCGTATCGAAGACCTCATTGCCCAGTTGAAAGGTGCCTATACGATTGTCATTGTCACCCACAATATGCAGCAGGCCGCCCGCGTCAGCGACCAGACCGCGTTTTTCTGTCTCGGCAAACTGATAGAATACGGCCAGACCGAAAAATTATTTACCAATCCGCAAAAAAAAGAAACCGAAGATTATATTACCGGCCGTTTCGGTTGATCTTCTTGCATAAAGGACTTCGACAATGACAATACACATGGCCAACGAAATTCAGAAACTGAAAAGCAAACTCTTATTCCTTTGTTCGCTGGTCGAACAGAGCCTCTGGAAAGCCGTCAAATCGCTGCGTGAACGTAACTGCGGCCTGGCACATCAGGTGATTGATGAGGATGTACTGATTGATCAGAATGAAGTTGATGTTGAGGAAGAATGTCTGAAAATTCTCGCCCTCTATCAGCCGGTCGCCGTTGACCTGCGGTTCATTGTTACAGCACTGAAAATCAATGTCGACCTGGAACGCATTGGCGACTTATCGGTCAACATTGCTGAACGCAGTGAATTTTTATCTCGTCACCAGCCAGCCCCGATTCCGTTTGATTTTGATACGATGGCCCGGATTACCCAAAAGATGCTCCGAGACAGCCTTGATGCTCTGATTAATATGGATTGTGCCAAGGCGGCTACCGTGCTCAAAGAGGATGATCAAGTCGACGCGATTAATAAGCAGATGTATGACCTGGTCAAATCCGCCATCCAGCAGCACCCGGAACATGTGGAAAGCCTGATTCACCTGCTCAGTGTGTCGCGTCATCTGGAACGCATCGCCGACCATGCGGTCAATATTGCCGAAGAAGTAATTTACATGGTTGAAGCCCGCATCATCCGTCATAAAACAGAACAATATCAGTAAACCCGCATGCCAAGGTACTGTGCCTCGGTCAGGTGTTCCAAGTTGTCTTAAGCGTATTAATTATATGACGTTTAAAACACAAGGTCAAATGTGGCTTTCTCAATCTTGTTTTCAGTGGCAGTGCACGTCTAATCAAAATCAATATTTTAGTCGATTCGCTCTGTAGAAACGTCTTGTTTAAAGACCCCGAAGGGGTCGCAATACAGTAGCCGGGGGTGTCAACTCCCGGAAAACGGCTCGTTGCTTGTACAAGCCCCAGCGGGGCGACACAAGTATTGCGCTTTTCTACAGAGCATGATCGATTTAATTAAAAATTTCCTCTTGTTGAGATATTGGCAAAAGGCTATTATCAAACTCTGTGAAAAACGTTATGGTTTCTGCAGCCAGTAATGGTTTTGAAATCCGGTGTTGGCGGTCAAAGTGAGTTTGAACGCGGGTTGACGAATTAATTATTGTAGTGTTAAAATAGATAAAAGATTAGCCGGTGTTCTCTGCCGCCGGATAGGCCTCAACCGTTCCGCTGATGAATTGCTTTCTTTAGATTCTGGGCAAAAAATGTCTTGAAGTCGTTTTTTGATGTGATTTTCGATGCTAAGAAAGCAAAAAAACTTTGGAACATTGGAACAATGGAACACAAGACCCGAAAATGGGAAGATTCTTCCTCCGAACTCCAAACTTTTTACCAAACAAACCCATTTTAGTGAAAGATCCGATCAATGTGATAAATAGGCCGGAAATATCCGTAAAAGTTGGGTTTTGCTGTTTCAGAGCCTCTTTTACCCGCCCGATAATGTCTCGAAAACAAATTTTGCGAAAAACTATGAAAAATGTTGCTCAAACCCGGCGGCTATATTAAAATCCGCCCGACTTCATTTGCATAAAGAGTAATCGATTTCGAGTGTCCAGTTAGAATCCATTGAGGTAACCTATACAACAGGTGTCACGGATGAGACGAAATGTTCTTTGTCTATTCATAATCGCGGTTTTGGGAGTTTGTCCTGTCGGCTGTCGCAAGGTGTCTGACGGACAAGAAGAGTCATTTTTGCAAATCAAGGGGTCTGATACAATAGTCAACGCCGGCCAGATGGTCAGTGAAGAATTCATGAAAGTGAATCCTTATGTCTTTGTGGCGGTTACCGGCGGGGGAAGCGGCGTGGGGATCGCTTCTTTAATTAACGGGACATGTGATGTGGCAACCTCATCCCGTGAGATGAAAAATAAGGAAATTGAAATTGCCCGCAAACACGGCGTTGAGCCGAAGGAGATTATCGTTGCCTTTGATGGGGTGGCGGTGATTGTCAATCATAACAATCCGGTTGAAAATCTTACTATTGACGACCTTCGCCGGATATTTACCGGACAGTCCAAAAACTGGAAAGACTTTGGCGGCAAAGATATGCCGATTGTAACCTTGTCGCGCGAGGTCAGTTCTGGAACGCATCTTTATTTCAAGGAAGTGGTAATCCGGGAGGGCAAAAAGGATAGTACGGCGGAGTTTTCTGCCGATACGCTTTTGCTGACGTCATCGCAGACGATTGTTGAGGAAGTGGTCAATAATGAATCTGCAATCGGCTATATGGGGATGGGGTATGTCTCTGACCGGACGAAGACCATCAAGGTCGGCAAAACCGGCGGGGCTTTTTTTCCTGCAGATATCGCGCATGTGCAGAATAAGTCTTATCCGTTGTCGCGTCCCTTGTTCTTTTATACCAATGGCGAGCCTAAGGGAGTAGTTAAGGAATTTATTGATTTTACACTAAGCCCGCAGGGGCAAAAGCAGTTTGCCGAAAGCGGATTTGTACCTCTGGAGTCGGAACGTGATCAAAAAAATTAATGAACGCATCATAGAAACAGCGATTCGCATCAGCGGTTTTGCAGTCATCGCTTTTGTGTTCATGATATTTCTGTTTCTGCTGAAAGATTCGCTGTCGCTGTTTCGGACGTATCCTGTCAAGGATTTTGTTTCCGGGATTCGCTGGCTGCCGATATCCGAGCCGCCGTCATTCGGGATTATTCCTTTGTTTATGGGATCGATCCTGGTGACTCTCGGGTCGATTGTTATTTGTGTTCCGATTGGGGTAGCGACGGCGATGTTTATCG
>JBHJNC010000272.1:0-2913 GCA_048497675.1 Gimesia maris | reverse complement strand
ACAGAAGCCCTGTGGCCAATGTTTTCCGTCAATGGAACGGTACCAAAATCCAAGTCTTTGAGAAAACTACGGATAATCTTTATCTCATTTTTGTCTCTGGCGCCCTGGAGCAGTTCCATATACGAAACCACTGAAATCTGTCTGTCTTGGGCTTCTTCGATAGCTCCTGCGGCCTTCCCATTACCGCGTAAATACCAAATCAGTACATCCGTGTCAAACAGCATTCATTCGTCCCTTTCGGATATTCCGCACCATCGTATCAACATCCTGCATATCGTTTCGCTTTGCCCATAGCCCAAATGCAGTGTGACTTTGTACGTCCGCCGTTCTGCTCACTTTTTTGGGGATAATAGTGGCTTTCTCTTGCCCGCGATAGGTAATCGTTACATTTTCATTGCGGTCAAGGGCCTTTAGTATCCGCCCCATGTGGCGACGAAAGTCCAGTATTGATGCTTTCATAAATAGTCCTTTCCAAAGTAAAGTGTACACTTATAGTATACACTATCGGCATTTAAACACCAACGCTTTTCTGTGAAAAATGCACAATAAAAGACTAATATTGTCTTTTATTGTGGTCATGGTAAAGCTATTGTCCCGATTGGGACAGGGCGGTATTGATTTGGTCAAAGAGGGTTTCCGGCTCGGGGGCGGTGCCTTCTTTCCAGTCTTTAATCTGCTGGCCGTCAATCAGGGCAACCACATACGGGCTGGTAATCGCCCAGAGCTTGCCATCGTCGCGCTGACGCAATTTGCCATGCAGGCACACTGTATCGGCAGGCACCGGACCTTCCTGCCCATACGGCGGAATGGCAATAAAGGCAAAAGTCATGCTCGTATCGTTCTGGCTTTGCATCTGGCGATAATACTGGTCGTACTTGGGCACCATCGTCCGGCATACCGGGCAATCATGGTGATACATCAGCATCACAACAATTCCCTGCTTAAGCTGGTCGGCAATATCAATATGCTCCAGCCAGGCCGAAAGCTGCACGGGCGGGACATTGGGTTCAATTGCCGCCGGCAGGGGTTGATTGGGTTCGGCCGGCGTTTGATTCGAATCAACAATCATCGGCGGAATATCCTCAGGGGCATTCGGGTCTGTGACAAACTGTTTGACATATACCGTTTTGGTAATCACTATCGGCGTCTTATTTGCCATCGCCTCGGGCTTGACGCAGTCGGGGCGGAATGCGACCAGCAGCGGAGCGACAAAAATCATCGCCGCGAAAATCGGCACCGCAAAAACAATCGCATGAAAGACATTCGGCCACGGCGGCGGCAGCAGCTTATACTGCTTGCCGGGCGGGTTAATCGCCAGCAAGAGGAACATCGGCACATCAATCAGCCCCAGCGTAAGCCAGGGATTGACGTGAATCTGACCAAAACAGCCGCAGGATTCCAGCCCCATCAGCCCCTTGGAAAACGTAACCCCGATAAAGCCCAGAAAGGCCAGTGTGCCGGCCAGCCAGGCCGCCTTGCGAAACAGACCGCTAATCAGCCAGATACCGAGCGATAATTCAAGAGGTAGTTGCACCAGAATGAACTCATACGACTCCCAGACGCCGTGCTCCCGCCAGTTGGGTATGCAGATATTCAGGGCTTCCATGATTTTCAACCCAGCAGCGGCAATCAGCAGCAGCCCGGCAAGAGTCATCACAATTTTATTGGCAATCTTCATCCTATGGCCTCATGAATGATTGTGGACACGTTAACTACAGTGTTTTTCTTATGTTACATCTATACTATACCGTCGATTGAAAAGATTGCAAGATTCGATTCGCTGTGGCAGGCAGAGTAATGAAAAAAACGGATTTAGCCGATATAAATACTTGCCGATAGGGTGATTTCTGATGTAGAATATCAACCTACGGATGGACTAATGAAATGAACTATTTTTGAAAGGATTGATGATGAAGCGGTTGGTAGTTTTGATGGTTTTAGCTGGTTTTGTAATGATCTGCGGATGCGAAAACAAGCAGTTGGTAAATTGTCAGGCAGAAAAGTCACAGCTGAAAGCGCAGTTGGATAAGGCAATGACTGATCTTGCCGCGGCAAACGAAAACGTCGCCAAAGCCCAGGCAGAAACCGCAGAAGCAAAGAAGCGGGACCAGGAAACCCAGACCAAGGCCCTGGAAGCCATTCGCACCATGCTGGAAAAACAGCAGAAAGTAACCGACGATCTGAAAGCAACAATCAAAGCCAAAGATGATGAAATCAAGTCTTTGACAGACCAGCTCGCTCAGATGAAATCGGCTGCCACCGCCCCTGCAGCAGCACCCGAAGCGAAACCTGCACAGTAATGGTTATAATATAAAACAAAAAGGCGGACTGAAAGGTCCGCCTTTTTTATTGGTAAGCCCGATTAAAAAACAATCGCCGCGTAACCGACCGATTCGGTACTGGGCTGATTGAATCTTGCTTTCATAACCTCGGCGCTATTGGTCTGGGCAAGCAAATACCCTTTGGCACAGCCGGCCGCCTTTGCTGTTGCTACCACCGCCGCTGCTGCCGCCGGCCCGCAAGCGTTTTCAGAATTGACCGAGGAGATAAACAGATTGTCCGCATCCAGTTTGACCGCTTTATTGATAAAGTCGCGGTCGTTGACCTCATGTGCCCAGCGGATTCCTTCGGGGCCTGCCCCCTGCGGCGAAAAGCCATAACGTGGGCCGTAATGCGTCAAATCGGTTGAGGCGATACAGACGATTTTCTTTTTCGCGTTTTTCACCAACTCACCAACCTTTTGCCCAAACTGACATTCATACCGATTGCCGGCAGGCGGCATAATGATTGCAACCATCTCCGCACCGGGGAACAAATGCTGGACAAAGGGAATCTGCACCTCAATCGAATGCTCGTACCGGTGCGCCTGCATATCGGGCTTGGCACCCAGCCCGATTAATTCTTCTGTAAGCT